>JASFRE010000006.1:0-24946 GCA_050115055.1 Candidatus Eiseniibacteriota bacterium
CGTCGTGGCCGCGGGCACGATCCGGAACGCGGCGCTCACGTCGACGACGCTCTCGCCGCCCTGGGTCAGCGTGGCTCGTATGTGGGCGCTGGCGCCGGGGGCGCCAGCCACCGTCCACTGATGGTGACCGCTGTCTGGGATATCGTCGGCGATCACCTCCCAGGGGCCGCCCGGACCACCCGTCGACAGCTCGAGCGTGATCGCCGCGGGGACCGTGCCGAGCTGCGCGGCCGACCAGCGCAGCGTCCTCACCGAGCCGGCCACGAGAGTCTCGTTGCCGTGTGGGACGGTCACGGTGATGCGGCGCGCGGTGGCAAGGGTCCCCTCCCGGTAGACGTGCAGCTTGTTGTGATCGGACGGCCAGGAGCCCTCGCGCTGGACCAGCGCCACGTCCGGGCGACCGTTGTGATCGACGTCGCCACCCACCTCGAGCGCTGCCGATGAGGAGGCGGCGCCGTTGCCGAAGCTGCCACCGACCGTCCAGTGCCCGGCGCCATCTCCGAGCCAGACCGTCCCGTTGCCGTCACCGAGCGCCACCACGTCGAGGTGCCCGTCGACGTCCATGTCACTGAGTGCCGTCAGGGCGTAGTCGCCGCTCGACGGCAGACCGTCCGAAGCGTCTTCCCAATGATCGGTACGCCACGTGTAGACGCGCACACCACCCCCCGACGTGAATGACAGGTCGGCGCATCCGTCTCCGTCGATATCGCCGAGGGCGACGCCCGGGCGCCCGAGGCCCCCGGCTGCCGGCAGGCCGTCGTCGATGACAACGAATTCGCCCTCGCCATCGCCGACGAAGGCGGTGCCGTGCTCGTAGGAGGCGACGAAATCGGCGTTGCCGTCACCGTTCACGTCACCTGCCGCGAGCTGGCTGTCGGAGTTGCCGCCCGTGAGGGCGTAGGTCTGCGTCCAGCTGCCGTTGCCCTCGTTGCGGTAGACGTGCACGCCGTTGCAGCAGCCGAACGACCCGGAGACGATGTCGAGGTCGCCGTCATTGTCGAAGTCGGCGAGGTCGGTGGCCATCATGCCCCAGTCCTCGCCATGCGTCGCCAGTCCGTCGTCCCAGGGCGTCCAGGCGGTGCCGGTGCCGTCACCGAGCGCAACCTCCATCAGTTGGTTGCCGAGGTCGTTGCCCGAGTAGTTGTGGTGCATGCCGTAGCCGACGTCGAGCAGGCCGTCGCCGTTGACATCGCCGACGGCGATGCCACCGTAGCCGAAGTTCCCCTCCATGTGGATCGACCAGCCGCCCTGTCCGTCGCCGAAGTACACCATCACGCCATGCTGATCGGTGTTGATGTACGGCGAGCCGTGATCGCCGATCGACACGAAGTCGACGTGGCCGTCGGTGTTGAGGTCGGCGAAACAGAGCTCGGTATCGCCCCCGTCCCACTCCGGAAACGCCGCGCCGGATGGCGTCGCCTCGACGTAGTCGAGCGCCCGGCACGCGGAAGGCAGGAGGAGCGCGCCGAGTGCCCCGCAGGCGATGAGGAGCGCCGCCCACCGCGGGTCGGTCGGTCGACCTGACCGTGATCGGACGGGGGAACTGGTATCGGACCGCTGACTTAGGGCACGCATCGGGCCTCCCGAGCGCTGCACGTCGCGCACTCCGGCTCCGGTGCAGGCAGGCCGGCCGGTCGGCTGCTCCCGGGGCCGTGCCTACCAGTCTACCGGATCCTCGACGGTCTCGTCCGGCCGTTCACCACCGGTGCGTTCCGCCGGGAAGAGCTCGCGCTGAGGAGCCAGGTAGATCAGGCCGTCGCCGTGTCGCTCCGCTCCCGGTGTCAGGCGCGCTGCCTCGATCTCGCCGGCGTCCAGGATGTGCCGCACGGCGACGCCGCGCACCAGCAGGGCATCGGCGATCATCTGGCGGTGGCAGCGTTGCCAGTCGCGCTCCGCGCACATGAGGGCGAGTGGAGCGCGGACCGTCGCGAGCCGGAGGACCGCATCGAGTCCGCTGGCGAAGAGCGCCGTGCGGGTGTGCGCGGCATAGGCACGCATGGCGGCATCCCGCCACCCGGTGTCGGGGGATGCGGAGCCGACCGCGGGGCGCTTGCCGCCGAGGGCCGGCAGGTGGTGGTAATCGATGCCATGCGACGCGAGCGCCGCCGCAAGTGCGGGACCATCGAAGTGGGGATAGCGTTTGGAGCGCGGGTAGGCGCGTACGTCGACCAGGGTGCGAATGGTGTGGGCGGTGAGCAGGGCCAGGAACTGCTCGAGGGAGCGCGAGGAGTGACCGACGGTGACGATCGCGGGACGGGCTGCGTCCATGACCGGTGCTCAGTGCGCGATGGCGGCGCCCTCGACCCCACCGGCGATCCAGCGCGCCAGCAGGTCGGGGTCCTGGTTGCCGCCGCTCAGGACGCAGGCGACGGTGGACGACGGCTCGACGGGTACCCGTCCGGCGAGGAGCGCCGCGAGGCCGGCGGCACCGGACGGCTCGGCGACGAGCTTGGCGCGTGTCATGAGGAGCAGCATCGCATCGAGCATCTCCTGCTCGCTGACCAGCACGATGCCTTCCGTCCAGCGTGCGACGAGATCGAGCGTGAGGGCATAGACCTCGCGGCCGGCGAGTCCATCGGCGATGGTCGCGACATGGTCGAGGGCGACTAGGTGACCGGCCTCGAGGCTCCGCAACATCGGTGCCGAGCCCTCGGGCTGCACCCCCACGATGCGCACCCGGCGGGGCGGTGGATCCCCAGTCGGATGCGCCGCGCGCACGGCCTGCGCCGCGAGCGCGATGCCGCTGATCAGGCCCCCGCCGCCGACCGGCACGACGATGATGTCGACGCCGGGCTGCTCCTCGAGGATCTCGAGACCCACGGTGCCGTGACCGGCGACGACGTCCGGATCGGTGCAGGGATGGACGAGCGTCATGCCGCTGGCCGCGGCGATCGCCGCCGCGCGGGCCTCGCAGTCGTCGTAGATCGTCCCGACGCGCTCGACCGTCGCACCATAGGCTCGTGTGGCATCCAGCTTGGCGAGCGGAGCGGTTGTCGGCATGACGATCGTGCAGGGTGCGCCGAGGTCGCGCGCCGCCCAGGCGAGCCCCTGCGCATGGTTGCCCGCCGAGGCGGCGACGACGCCACGACGGCGCTCGGCGTCGGACAGCCGCAGCAGCCGGTTCAGGTTGCCGCGTGCCTTGAAGCTGCCGGTCCTCTGCAGGTTCTCGGCCTTGAGAAGCAGGGTGCAGCCGGCGAGGCGGTCGAGGGTACCGCAGTGCACGAGCGGCGTGCGGTGCAGGCGTCCCGCGATGCGTCGCGCCGCCTCCCGGACCGCCGATGGCTCGATCGCCGGCGTCGGTGTGGGCGTGTCGCCAGGATCGGGCCGGTGACGGCGGCACATGCTTTCGTGTCCTCGGGAAGGTCGGGTGGTGCGGCGCGTGAGGACCGAGCATAGCACGCGCCTCGCCGCTCGCCGCCGGTCCTGGCGGCCGACCGGTGACACAGGATCCGGCGCTCCGGACAAGCTCTTGTCGAACATGAGATTGTGGCTACACTGCGGACAGTGGCCAGGAGCCGGCGGCGGCGAGGTCGGCGAGCCCACCGTCGGGGACGGGGGATGACGGAGACCGGTCAAGCGGGACCATGACACGCAGGAGATCCACACAGGCATCGGGGCGACGCCGGGGCAGGTCGCCCGGCGCCGGGGCGTCGCGCCGGCATCCGGACCCCGAGCTCGCGCGAGTGCTGGGACGCAGATTCGAGTGGCTGGAGACGCTCGTGGCCGGCCGCGACGGCATGGCGGTCCGGGTGTGGGATCGACAGGCGGCGGCAGAGCGTGTGCTCAAGCTACGCCGCTTCGATGATGGCGATCAGGCCGACGCGTTGCGCCGGGAGTCCGAGCGCCTGCTGGAACTCGCGCACCCGCGGCTGGTGCGGCCGGTGGAGGTCGTGTCCCTCGACGGGGGGACGCTCGTCGGCCTCCTGCTCGAGCACGTTTCGGGGACCAGCGTCCGGCGGCTGGTCGGCAGGCTCACGACGCGGCACGCGTTGCTGGCGTTGCGGGCGGCGGCCGAGGGGCTCGCGTTCCTGCATCGGCGAGGTGTCCTGCATGGCGATCTGAAGCCCGAGCATCTCCTCGTCCCGGACTCGACCGGGCAGTTGGAGCGTGCCGCGACCGGGGTGCCGGAGCGGCCGGGCTGGCTCGAGGCGGAGGTCCAGCAGCTCAAGATTGCCGACTTCGGGCTGGCGGGGCACGGTGCGCACCGGCTGTCCGGGGCCACGCCAGGCTTCCTGGCGCCTGAGGTGGCAGCCGGTGGCGACTATGATGCGCGCGCCGAGCTGTTCGCGCTCGGTGTCGTCAGCTGGGAGTTGCTGAGCGGTCGCACCATCCCGGTACGCGGCGCCGACGCCGTGGAGTTCGCGCGGCGCTTCAGGCCGGCGCCGCCGAGTCGCTACCGGCCGGAGCTCGATCCCGAGCTCGATGCGTTCGTCTTGCAGGCGCTGGCGACCGATCCGGCTCTGCGCTTCGGCTCGGCCGATGCCTTTCTCGAGACACTCGACCGGCACCTGCGTGCGCATGGGGGCCTGCCGCGGCCGCGCGGCGCGGCGCTCCTCACCCATGATCCCTGGATCCCGCGTCCGCGTCTGCGGGCCGAGATCGACGGCGCCCTGGAACGCGAGCGCGTGGTCGTCCTGACCGGACGCCAGGGGATCGGCAAGAGCCAGCGTCTCGACTGGCTGGAGCGAACGCGGAAGCGCGCCGGCTGGCGCGTGACACGCCTGCCAGTCCGTGCAGGCGATCGCGATCTGGAGCCGTTCCGCCGGCTGGTCGGCGAGCCGATCCCGTCGGAGAGGGTGGGGCAGGCTGAGGACGCGCCGGACGGGACGACGCAGGGCCGGCGGGAAGGAGCCGGATCCCGCGCCGGGGCAGGAGCCGGATCGGGCGCCGGGGCAGGAGCCGGATCGGGCGCCGGGGCAGGAGCCGCAGGACGCGCCCCACTCGAGCTCGTCGACGAGATCGACACGGCCGCCGCCCGGTCGCGTGCGGAAGCCCTCCGGGACCGGCAGCTGACGGCACTGGCTCGCAACCTCGCGCAGCGGCTGGGCGCTGCGCGCGATGGCGCCCGGTCCGATGTGCTGCTGGCGATCGACGACGCGGATCGACTGCCACCCGGATCGCGACTGCTGCTGCGACGCCTCATCAACGAGCGGCTGCTCGGGGCGTGCCGCATCGTGGCCACCTGTCAGCCACCATCGGACGGTGGCGATCTCCTGCACCCGGCTGACGAGCCGGAGGTGTGCGTCATCGTGATCCCGACGCTGTCCAGCACGGAGATCGACCAGGCATTGACGCGCGATTTCTCGACCGAGGGACGGCGTGGGGAACTCGTCGCGTGGCTGGCGTCGCGGGCATCCGGCGTGCCGGGACGTGTGATAGCCCTGCTGAACCAGGCTCTGGCGGAAGGCGCCATCTCCCGTCGCAAGGGTGGCCACGCGGTCGATTCGCACCGTCTGGCGGCACTGCCCCCGTTGCCGGCGAGCGCCTCACCGTCGACCGTGGCGCTCGCGTCGATCGGGGCCAGGGCGCGCCGCGCGCTCGCGGCGGTGGCGGTACTCGGGGGCGAGGCGAGTGCCGGCGAGATCGAGAGCCTCACCCGGTGTTCCGGGGACGGTCTGACGGAGACTCTCGATCGACTGCTCTCCAGGCGCTGCCTCGTCCCCGTGACCGTTGCCGGGCGCGGCGGGGTCTCGTCGAGGAAGGGCCCGTTGCCCACCTACGCGCTCGCACCGGGCGTCGATGCCGATGCTGTTCTCGAGAGGATCCCCGCCCCCCAGCTGCGGTCGATGCATGCGGCGGCTGCGGAGTGCGTTTCCGGTCTCTCGAGGCGACTTCACCATCTGCGCGCCGCGGGACATGATCGGCAGGCAGCACGCGCCGCGCTCGAGGCGGCGCGTGCTGCGCGGCTCGGTGGCGATCTGGGCGCGGCTGCCGCGCATTACGAGGCGTTGCTCGATCTCGTGGAGGCGTTGCCGTTACGGGATCGGCGGGGCGCTGCCAGGGAAATCGCCGAGACTCTCGCGCTCTGCGGACGCGTCGCGCGGGCGACGCGAGCACTCCGCATGCTGCTGGAACTCGAGCGTTCCTCCGAGCGGCGCGCGCGGGTTGCGGTGTGGCTGGCCGAAACGCTTCTCACCAGCGGCCGTGATCGGAGCGAGGTGGCGAGATTGCTGGATAAGGCCGAGTCGCTGGCGCGCCCAGCAGGCGAGCTCGGACTCCAGATGATGATCGACCTCACGCGCGGGATCCTCTTCACCTACGAACTGGATTTTGGTCGCGCAAAGGAGCTCTTCGCCGAACTCGAAGGCATGGCTATCAAGACAGGCAGCGCAGTTCATCAGCAGCTCGTCCAGCATCGGACTGGCAACCTCAACTTCCGGATGAAGAGGTTCGAGGATGCCTGCCACAGATACCGTTCCGCGATCGAGATTGCCCGAAGGAGCGATCTCGAGTATCAGATGATCCGGAGCCAGGTAGCGCTCGCGATCACGCGTGAGCGCCTTGGCGACAACGACGCGCGTGCCGCTCTCAAGAATCTCATCAAGCAGTGCAAGCGGAGCGAGTTCTACGACACGGCAGGGAATATCGTCGCGCACCTCAGCATCTCCAGCTTGCGCCACGGCGACTTTGATGATGCATCCATCTACCTCGAGGAGCAGGCTGCCCTCGCTACCCGGGTCGGGGACGCGATGTCGATGATGTCTGCAGCCTGGGGCCGAGCACTGCACGAGCAGCTCACGGGTTCGCTGCCTGCCGCAATCCGACACTACCGCCGCGCGAGCAGATTAGCCGACGGGATCGGCGATCGCGACCGTTACGCGTCCATCGAGGGAGACCTCGCTCAGGCGGCCATCCAAGCCGGCGATCTCGAACTGTGTCGCAATGCAGCTCGCCGCTCGACGGCCACATCAGCAACGATTGCAGACCCTCGGCACGCCATGTTCGCGCGGCTCGCCGAGTCCGAACGACTTCGTCGATTGGGGCGAACCGAGGATTCGAGGGCAGTGCTCAGCGAATTGCTCGACGAGCATCGTAGCGCCACGCCTGAGCCTCTCCAAGAGGCCCAGCTTTGGTGCGAGGTGGCACGACGTGCGCTGATCGATGGGGACGTCGCTGCCTCGGAGGATGGTGTGGCTCGGGCCCGTGAGGCGGCGAGACGGGCCGGGTCTCGCTGGGTCAGTGCAATGATCGAGCGGGCCGCGGCAGACGTGACGTCGACCACTCGCCCGGAATTGGATCCGACCGACGTTTTCGCGCCGGCGCTGGAGGCGGTGACCAATTCGGGTCTCGCGACCGAGCGCTGGCTCACCCACGTCGATCTCGGCAGGCACCTCCTGGAGCGAGCGCGTCGGCGTGATCGCGTTGCCGACTACCAGGACGCGATCCGGCATCTGGAACGGGCGCGCGAGGGCCTGGCGATCGCTGGCGCGGGGACCGAAGAGGTGCGCGGGTTGCTGCTCGACGCATACGGCGAGCTGCATGCCGCGGGCTGGCAAGAGGGAGCGTTGACCCCTGTCCTTCTCGATCGGCTCAACGCGGTGATGGCGACGATCGGGGACCTCGACGGGCTGCTCGAGCGGGTGCTCGATCTTGTCGCGGAGATCGTGGGCGCCGAGCGCGGTGTCCTGGTCCTCCGCAACCGGCGTACCGGCAGGCTCGAGGTGGCCGCTGCGCGCGGCGTGCCGCGGCGGTCGCAGATCCGGGCGCTGACTGTGTCGCGAACCGTCATCCGGGAGGTGCTACGCACCGGCCGACCGCGGGTCTCCTCTGATGCCCAGAAGGATGAAGATCTGCGTGACCGGGAGTCGGTCCGAATCTACGCGATCCGTGGTGTCACGTGCCTCCCCCTGAGTTCCGGTGGGGAGGTCTTCGGTGCCCTGTACGTGGATAGCGCCGAGCACCCTGTCGAGAATCCGGCGGCGGTCGATGCGATGCTCAAGTCGGTCGCGAGCTACATCTCGAATGCAGTCCATCACGCCCGGGTCAGCCAGGATCAGAGCCGTGTCGGGAGGCGCTTGAGGGACCAGAACCTGGCGCTGGCGCGCGGCGGTCCCGTGAGTGCGGACCGCCCCGAGCTAGTCGGCTCGACTGCGGCTATCGAGCGACTCCGCCAGGAGATCGAGCGCGCAGCGGTTGTTGATGGTCCCATCCTCATCACGGGCGAGGCCGGCAGTGGAAAGAGCCTCGTCGCACGACTTGTGCACCAGAGGTCGTCGCGGGCGGACGAGCCGCTGGTGGCGACGGTGCAGGCGGTGATCCACTCCGGCCCGACGGTGGAGGATCTGATCGGCCCGGCGACCGCTCCGGCACCTGGTGACACGGACGATTGTAGCTTGATGGCACAGGTCGGATGCGGCACGCTCGTCATCGACGGGATCGTCAGCCTCTCGCGACCGGTCCAGAAGCTGCTCGCCGGCGTCCTCGGCGGCCGGATCGATCGGGCACCGGATCGCGACCAGGCAAGAACCTTCGAGGGGCGGATCGTATTCGCGGAACGCGATGATCCGTTGCGGGCGGTGCGTGATGGACGGTTGCTGGCCGAGCTTTACGAACAGGCTGCCACGGTCACGATCCGGGTCCCGCCCCTGCGGGAGCGACGTGCCGACATCCCGTCGTTGATCGAGCACTTCCTGCTCCTCGTGCACCGGGAAAGTGGCATGACGGCGATCGCCCCCCCGTCGGAGTTCGTCGAGGGCTGCGTGCGTCACGGATTCGCCGAGGGCAATGTCCGGGAGCTCTGTGAGCTCGTCGAGCAGGGTGCCCGGACGTCGACAAGCTCCGACGATTGGATGACGGTGCTGGCACGGTGGATGGCCCGCACTGCCGGCGGTGATGCAGAGAACATTGCCAGACCTGGAGGGACGTTCCAGGAACGGCTGCGGGAGTTCGAGCGGGCGGAGCTCGTCAGCGCTCTGCGCGCGGTCGGATGGAACCAGGCCGCGGCGGCACGGCTGCTCGGACTACCGCCGGCGACCCTGCGGTACAAGATCCGGAGCCTGGAGATCGAGGTGGACGCGTGACGACGACGAGCTGGGACATCTGTGGGCTACGGCACGATCACACCCGGGAGATTCTCCGCCTGCTCGAACGCGACCCGGTGGAGTCGGTCTTCCTACGCTCCGTCATCATGCGTCTGGGTGTCGAGCTGCATGGCCGGCACGCGCAGCTCCTCGGCGCACGAAGCAGCACGGGAACCGTCGCCGGCGTGCTGCTCCTGAGCTCTCTGGTGGTGCCGTTCGCCCTGAATCGCGACGTTGCGCGAGCGTTCGGTCAGTTCATCGTCGAATCAGGAGCACAGGTCCGAAACATCGTCGGACGCCGCGAGACCGTCCAGGGGCTTCGCGAAGGCATGCGTCACCACGGCACCCAGCATCGACTGCTGCGCGATCGGCAGCTCGTCTACGTGCTCGAGCGGGAGTGCTTCCGCTCATGCGGGGAGGCTGCATTGCGTCGCGCCACGCTCTCGGACCTCGGTCTCGTGGTGGCCGCGAGCGCCGCGATGATGAAGGAGGAGGTCGAGGAGGACCCTCTGGCCGAACGTCCCGCCGAGTTTCGCTGGTTCATCCGCGACCGCATCGTCCGGGGGGATGAATACCTCTGGTGCGATGACGACGGCGTTTGCTTTCGATGCAACCTGAGCGCGCGCACACCGGATCTGGCACAGATCGAGGGCGTCTACACGCCTCCCGAACGCCGGCGCGCCGGCCTCGCAACGCGTGGATTGAGCGCCCTCTGCGGCCGCCTCCTGCAGGATACGCCCCGTCTCTGCCTCTACGTGAATGACTTCAACCACGGGGCGATCAGGCTCTACGAGCGACTCGGATTCCGCCACGTCTTCGATTTCCAGTCGGTGTTCTACCCTCCAGCCTGAGCCCCGATTCGATCAATCGGGACCTCTCACCGCGACCGACGGCAGGCACTTGACACGTGCTCAAGGTGGTCGATCGGGAGCCCAGTCGCTCCCCGCATGCTTCCCTCGCTGGACCCCCGGTCCGACCACCCTGCCGGCAAATTGCAAGCCGCGTGCCCAACGGTGCAGGCCACACCAGGAAGCATGGTGAAGTTCCTGTCTGCAGTGACATCGGAGACTCGGCGGCAACAACAGGTGGCTGAGTCCGGGCGCGAGCGGAGTGTCCGTCCGATGACGATCGTCGATGGTCGGACACCCCACCCAACCACCGTACCAGTATTCGACAGGCGACTTGCTCGGGGCGATTCGATTGCTACGACTGTACTTGGCGAGCGGCAGTGGGGTGGTTTGCCGCCGGAGGTGTCTTGGCACGCGCCGTGATCATCTTTCGGCCGTGTGACGTCTCCTGACCTCCTAGACGCCAATATGGGAATGACAGATCATGATCACGGCGATTCTGTACGCAACGTACCTTCTCATTGCTGGCTGTGTGGTTCCGGCGCCTGAGGGAGTGCTTCCATGGACTCCGGGTGAGGAGCCTCCGAGTCACATCGGCGGATCGATGGCGACGTCCGTTCCGGGCGATTCGCCCTCTCTCAACTCCGGTTGACCTCGTCGCTGCGGGCCGTCCACCGTTTCGGGTGTCCTTTCTGGCTTCCTCGCCCGGACTGGATCGAGCGACGTGCATTGGAGTTCTGGGAGGTGAGTGTTCGCACAGCGACGTCCCCTCTGCTAGCATCCACGCCATCCCATGCGAGTGATGGGGGTGAGGACGCCATCCGGAGTGGAGGGGAAGCTGTTGGACGCCTCGGTCCCCGGTGCGACCGGGCCTGATGCGACGAGCCGGCGGACGGGCGCGGGCGCGGGCGCGGTGCGGCAGGTGCGCCTCGGCCTCGTCGGCGCGGGGCTGCACGGCGCGCGCTACGCGCGACACATCACGCGCGACGTCGACACGGCACGGCTCGTGGCGCTGTGCCGGCGCGATCGCGCTGCCGGGGAAGCGCAGGCGCGCGATCACTCCGCGGAGTACGTGCCGTCGATCGAGGCGCTGGTACGCCGCGCCGATCTCGACGCGATCGTCGTCGTCACCCCGCCCGCGAACCACCTGTCGGCATGCCGGCTGGCGCTCGCCGCCGGCAAGGACGTGCTGGTCGAGAAGCCGATCGTCAGCTCGCTCGCCGAGGGCGAGGAACTGGCCAGCATCGTGCGGACCAGCGGTCACCGGCTGATGCTCGCTCAGACCCTTCGTTACGATGGGGTCCTCCGTGAGGTGAAGAGACGGCTGCCGGGACTCGGTCGCATCGTGAGGGTCCAGATGGCACAGCGTCTGGAGCCGAGTCCGCTCGCCTGGCAGCGTGAGCACGCGCTCGCCGGTGCCGGCTCGATCCTGTTGACCGGCGTGCACCTCTTCGACTCCGTGCGTTGGCTCTTCGATGACGAGGTGGCCGAGGTGTTCTGCCGTGCGCGCCAGGTCCTCAATCCCTCGCACGAGGACTTCTTCACGGCCAGCGTGGTGCTGCGCCGTAGCGGGATCTTCGCCGATCTCGAGATCTCGAAGTACTCGCAGAGCCGGAGCTGCAGGATCGAGGTCGTCGGGGAGACCGGTCAGCTTGTCGGGGACTACTGGCATCATCGGCTGTCGGAGACCGTCGGACGCCAGGAGCGCCAGTTGCCGTTGCCCCCGGAGACCTACACCGTCGAGGCGACGGTCCGTGCCTTCTGCCGGGCTTGGTTGGACGGTGCGCCGATGCCGATTACGGTCGACGACGGCCTGCGCACGCTCGAGATCGCGGAGGCATGCTACGCCTCGGTGGCGACCCGGAGGCCGATACGTACCCCACGGTCGTCCTGATCATGTCCGAGGAGGCGCACGTGATCCGCATCGGGACACGGTGACGATCCGGTGAGATGGGTGCGTTTCCCGTCGAGACACGGCGCCGATTCGAGCTGCCCGGCGGATCGCCGCCACCGTGGCCGCGAGGCGGGCCCGGCGACCAGCGCTGTCCGATCCGGGCCATCCACCACGATCCGCTGGCCTCAAGGTCCCCATCCATGACGTCGAAAGGTTGTCTGGCGGAGGGGGATACCCGGTTCGATCCTGCCGGCCCTAGCAATCACACCCGAGCACCAGTGCCCTGATCGCCGGCCCCGCTCCGCCACCCGGTTTCCACGTTGCACGGAGGTTCCGATGCGGCTGGGCGAATTCCTCCTGATGCGGGGCAGGATCTCGAAGAGCGACATCGAAGCCGCCACCGAGCTGCAGAAGGTCAACAACCACCTGATCGGCGTGCTGGCACTCGACCGCGGCATGATCACGCGCGACGAGCTCGAGGAGATCCTCGAGACGCAGGCTCAGAGCCAGCCGTACATGCGCTTCGGTGAGGTGGCGGTGGCGCTCGGGCACCTGACACGGGCCCAGATCCAGCGGTTGCTCGACATCCAGGACGACAACCGCCTCCGGATCGGGGAGATTCTCGTGCTGCAGTCCAAGATCACCGAGCACGAGCTCATCGAGGAGCTGGCCGTGTACCGCCGCTACATCGCGGAAATGGAGCGCAAGAGCGCGTGACGGGCGGCGGCGCACCGGGCGACCGACGGGATCGCACGGCGCGCGCCTCTGACACGAGCCTCGGACGTGACCACGGATCAGCCTCGCGCTCCGAACCCTGAATCGACTTCACCGATCGCACACCCTGGGAAACGACCGCGAGGCAAGGAACCCCGCCGCTGTCTTCGGACGCGGCGGGGTTTTCCTTATCCGGGGAACCGGTCATCGATCGCGCCCGCCGCCGCGCTCCGCCTCGTCGTGGCGACAGGTGGTCGCGTCCCGTCCCGGTCTCGCCCGGTCCGGGCCACGCGCGGCCGCTCCGGGCGCGTCGAACCGTGGCTAGGCGTCCTTCGGGTCGACCACCTGGATCGGGATCTGACCGGCGCCATGCTGGGCGACGTGCTCCTCCACGCCGGTCATGAGGCGTGGCACGATGCTCCGGTAGGCCTCCGCGGCCGGTGTCTTGCCGTGGGAGATCATGAGCGGGGCCCCCGAGTCGCCGCTCTCGCAGATGCGCGGATCGATCGGGATGGAGCCGAGGAACTCGATGCCGAGCTCGTGGGCCGACCGCTCACCGCCACCGGTGGCGAAGATCGGGTGCGTCGCGTTACAGCTCGGACAGACGAACGAGCTCATGTTCTCGATGACCCCGAGCGTGTGGATGCTCACCTGGTCGAACATGTTCTTGGCGCGCACGACGTCGGCGACGGCCACCGCCTGCGGGGTCGTGACGACGACGGCACCGGTCACGGAGACATTCTGGGCGATGGTGAGCTGCACGTCACCGGTTCCGGGTGGGAGGTCGACCAGCAAATAGTCGAGCTCACCCCACGCGACGTCACGCAGGAGCTGGATGACGGCGCTGTTCAGCATCGGACCGCGCCAGATCATCGCCGAGCTGGCGTCGACCAGGTAGCCGATCGACATCACCTTGAGACCATGGGCCTCGATCGGGATCAGCTTCTTCTCGGGCGAGACGGTCGGCCGGGCGCTGCCCATCATGATCGGGATCGACGGGCCGTAGATGTCGGCGTCGAGCAGGCCGGTCCTGGCTCCGGTCTCGGCCAGGGCGACGGCCAGGTTGACGGCCACCGTCGACTTGCCCACACCGCCCTTTCCCGAGCCGACCAGCACGACATGCTTCACGGCCGGGATCAGGTTCTCGGACTGGGTGCTCATCGAACGTTCCATCCTAGGTTGGGGATTGCCGGGTTCGCAAAGCGGGCCAGCGATGCTAGCGCGATCGTCGGGGCGACGCCAGAACGATGCACGACGCCGCCGCAGGCCGGCGCTCGCGCGTGTTCCGGCAGGCGAGGCTAGGTGCCGGGTTTCTTGACCCTTGCAGGCGCGGCTGCCATACTCCTGGGCTTTCCGCCGGGGGGGTGCGCGGCCCGGTGCGGGGCTGCGGTCGGTCGGACAGCTGGTCGGTGTCCAGCCATCCGCCGAATTCCGGAACCTGTCCCGCCGGAGCGTGTAAACGACACGCTGTCAACGAGCTAATCCGGCCGCGCGGGGCGGACTGCCGCCGCGACCGCCGCGCCAGCGGATGGCGACGCGACCGGCGCCACCAGACGGCGTCTCGCCGACCGCCCCGCGAGCGAGCCGGTCAGGACAGGAAAGGAGCACCGATGGCCAAGGGTACCGGACCGATCCAGCAGCCACCCGGCGCTGGAGCCTCCGCGGCCGGGCAGGCGCGCCCGGTGCGCGATCCACGTCAGGTGTCTTCGCCAGGTATGACGCCGGACGTGCCGGACGAGGGCGGGCCGCTCTCCTGGCTGACCACGCGTCTCGACACCATGGTCGACTGGGCGCGCGGCAACTCGCTGTGGCCGCTGCCGTTCGGCACCGCATGCTGCGCCATCGAGTTCATGTCGGTCGTGTCCTCACACTACGATCTGGCGCGTTTCGGAGCCGAGGTGGTGCGTTTCTCGCCGCGGCAGTCCGACCTCATCATCGTCGCCGGGACCGTGGTCGACAAGATGGGCCCCGTGCTCCGGACCGTCTATGACCAGATGCCCGATCCCAAGTGGGTGATCTCGATGGGTGCCTGTGCGTCATCCGGTGGTTTCTACCGTGCCTATCACGTGATGCAGGGGATCGACGAGATCGTGCCGGTCGACGTCTACGTGCCCGGTTGTCCGCCGACGCCGGAAGGACTCATGTACGGCATCCTCGAGCTCAAGAAGCGGATCGAGAGTGGCACGATGCGGCGCGAACAGGAAGCGAGGCGCCCGTGACCGAGGAGACCCGGAACGCCAGCGGCGCGTCCGATGCAGGTGCGAGCGAGACGCCGGCGACCGAGCCGGCGGCAACGCCGCCTACCGCCGAGCAGCATCCGACGATCCGTCTCCTGCGCGAGCGGTTGCCGGACGCCGTGCTCGAGGTGCACGACGACTTCGGCGACCTGACGGCGCTCGTCGCGCCCCGGCACCTCGTTGCCGTGGCACGATTGCTCCGGACCGAGCCGTCGCTCGACTACGACTTCCTGATGGACATCGCTGCCGTCGATCGGCTGCGGGCGACGCCGCGCTTCGAGGTGGTCTACAACTTCTACTCACTGTCGCGCCGCGAGCGGATCCGCATCAAGACGCGGGTTCCCGAGTCGGAGCCGGTGCTCGATACCCTGACGCCGCTATGGAAGGGAGCCGACTGGTTCGAGCGCGAAGCCTACGACATGATGGGGGTCCGTTTCCGCGGGCACCCGAACCTGGTCCGGATCCTGACACATCCGGAATTCATCGGCCACCCGCTGCGCAAGGACTACGACGCGGCCCGGCGGCATCCGCTGTCTCGCAGCTATGATCTGTTCGACGCCCCGGCAGAGACTGCCGAGGAACCGGCCACGACCGACGCCGAGCAGCGCTGAGCGATACCGGAGCGACACGGCAGCGACTCCGGGGGCGCCCCGGGACGGGAGTAGGAACCATGTCGGTGCAATCCGCGCAAACCACGCACGCAGCGCAGTCCACCGAGCTCGATGCCCGGTTGCCGGCCGGCGCCACCGTCACGCGCGAGATCGACGACGGGGCCCGGCAGATCGTCAACTTCGGGCCGTCGCATCCGGCCACGCACGGCACCTTCCGCATCGAATGCCTGATCGAGGGCGAGCGGATCATCGAGTCGCGCACCGGCGTCGGCTACCTGCACCGCTGCTTCGAGAAGATGTGCGAGACGCACGACTACTGGGGCTCGATCCCCTACACCGACCGGCTCAACTACTGCTCCTCGTTCCTGAACGGCGTCGGCTTCGCCAGGACGGTCGAGAAGCTCCTCGGTTGCGAGGTGCCGGAGCGCGCCCTGTCCATCCGGGTCATCCTCTCCGAGCTCAGCCGGATCATGGATCACTTCGTCTGCATCGGCGCCAACCTGGTCGATCTCGGGGCCATTACCAACTTCTGGTACGCCTTCCGCCCGCGCGAGGAGATCTACGGGTTGCTCGAGGCCTGCTGCGGTGCCCGGCTGACGGTCTCCTACTGCCGGATCGGCGGTCTGGCGCGCGACGTGCCGGACGATTTCGTCGAGCATTGCCGCCGCATCGTGCGCAAGGACATCGCCCGCGCGTTGCTCGAGATCGAGAAACTCAACACCAAGAACCGCATCTTCCAGGATCGGGCGATGGGAATCGGCGTCCTGTCACGCGAGCAGGCGATCGAGTGGGGTTGGACGGGGCCGTGCGGGCGTGCCAGCGGCGTCGATTACGATGTGCGCAAGGCGCATCCCTACGACGGCTACGACCGGTTCGACTGGGAGATGCCGGTCGAGACGGCCGGCGACGTCTATGCGCGTTACCTGGTGCGCATGGAGGAGATCCGGCAGAGCTGCCGGATCATCGAGCAGGCGCTCGACCAGCTGCCGGGCGGGCCGGTCATCGTCGATGACTGGAAGATCGCGCTGCCGCCCAAGAACGAGGTCTACACCAACATCGAGGCGCTGATGGCGCACTTCAAGCTCATCATGCACGGCATCCAGCCGCCGGTCGGGGAGGTCTACTCCTGCGTCGAGGGTGCCAATGGTGAGCTCGGCTTCTACATGGTGTCCGACGGCACGCGCAAGCCGTGGCGGGTCAAGGTGCGGCCGCCATGCTTCGCCATCTTCAACGCGTTCGACGAGATGCTGCGCGGCGCCAACATCGCCGACGTGGTGTCCATCCTGGGCAGTCTGAACATCATCGCCGGCGAGCTCGATCGCTGATCCCGGCTGATCCCGGAAGGTGTCCGATGGCAGAAGAACCCAGACGACCGAAGATCGTCACGCGTCACCTCGAGGCCGGGGACGTCGATCGTCTCGACGGCTACCGCGCGGTCGGGGGCTACGGCTCCCTCGAGAAGGCGCTGCGCGAGATGTCGCCCGACGAGGTGATCGCCACCGTCAAGGAGTCGGGCCTCCGCGGGCGCGGCGGCGCCGGCTTCCCGGCCGGCATCAAGTGGGGTTTCATCGATCGCAAGGGCCAGAAGCCGATCTACCTGGTGATCAATGCCGACGAATCGGAGCCCGGAACCTTCAAGGACCGGCTGATCCTGAACCGGCTGCCGCACCAGCTCTTCGAGGGGGCGCTGATCGCCGCCTACGCGCTGAATGTCCGCCAGGCGTTCATCTACATTCGCGGCGAGTACGCTGCCGAGGCGCGCCGGCTGAACGCGGCGCTCGACGAGGCGCGCGCCGCCGGGCTGGTCGGGAAGGGCGTGGCCGGCAGCCAGTTCGACTGCGAGATCACGGTCTACCGCGGCGCGGGCGCCTACATCTGCGGCGAGGAGACCGCACTCCTCAACTCCCTCGAGGGTCGCAAGGGCTACCCGCGCATCAAGCCGCCGTTCCCGGCTGCGGTCGGTCTCTACGGCTGTCCGACCGTGGTCAACAACGTCGAGACCCTGGCGACGGTGCCGTGGATCATCGAGCACGGGGCCATCGAGTATCGCAAGTGGGGCACCGAGAAGTCGACCGGGACGCGACTGGCGTGCGTGTCGGGTCGCGTCAACCGACCGGGGGTGCACGAGGTGCCGCTCGGCATCCCGCTCCGCGAGCTCATCGATTTCGACTGCGGCGGTCTCCGGGACGGCGTGACGCTCAAGGGCGTCATCCCGGGCGGCGCCTCGACCAACATCTTGACCCCGGAGGAGGTCGAGCGCTGCGATCTCGACTTCGAGTCGATGGCGCAGTTCGACACCTTCCTGGGCTCCGGCTCGACCATCGTCGTCGACGACTCGCACTCGATCGTCGACGTCTGCTACTCGGTGGCGCACTTCTTCGCGCACGAGTCCTGCGGGCAGTGCTCGCCGTGCCGCGAGGGCACCGGTTGGATCGCGCGCATCGTACGGCGAATCATGGCGGGCCAGGGCAAGAGCGACGATCTGGACCTGATCGCGCGGCTTGCCGCCAACATGAAGGGCGCGACCGTCTGCCCGCTGGCGGATGCCGATGCCGCACCGATGATCGCATTCGTCACCAAGTACCGTGACGAGTGGGAGGAGTGGATCCGCTCCGGCAGGCGGATCGACGATCCGGCGGCGCACGTCACCGCGCACGGCGGGTCCGGAAACGGCGACGGCAGGCCGGCGATGGCGGCGGCCGCGGCGACGGCGGCGGAGGCCGGATGACGGGCGCGGAGCACGCGGCGGCAGAGCGCCGCGCTTCGCGCCGTGTCGGGAGAGCAAGGTGAGCGACAACGGCGACACGAAGCTGATCACGATCGAGGTCAATGGCCGGACGCTCCGCGTGCCGGAGGGTTATCCGGTCATCCAGGCGGCCCTCGACAATGGCATCCTGATCCCGCACTACTGCTATCACGCGGATATCGGTATCGACGGCAACTGCCGGATGTGTCTCGGAGAACTCGAGGGCGGGCCGCCGAAGCTGGTGCCGACCTGCACGTTGCGAGCGCAGGACGGCATGAAGGTACGGACCGACACCGAACGGGTGCGGGAGGCGGTGCAGGGTGTCCTCGAGTTCATCCTGGTCAATCACCCGATCGACTGCCCGGTCTGCGACCAGGCGGGCGAGTGCAAGCTCCAGGACTACTACGTCGACTTCGGCATGCACCGGTCACACGTGCCGCTGGAGGACAAGGTCCACAAGCGCAAGGTCGTCGAGCTCGGGCGCGGCATCGTCCTCGACGCCGAGCGCTGTGTCCTGTGCTCGCGTTGCACGCGCTTCACCGACGCCGTGACCGGCACGCGCGAGCTGCGCTTCCAGAATCGCGGCAATCATACCGAGATCACGACCTTCGACGGCCAGGGGCTCGAGAGTGACTACAGTGGCAACCTGGCCGATCTCTGCCCGGTCGGGGCACTGACCTCGCGCGACTTCCGTTTCAAGAAGCGCGTCTGGTTCCTCCAGTCGGCCCGCTCTGCGTGCGACGGCTGTGCGACGAACTGCTCGATCCGCATCGACCAGGACGAAAACGTCATCTATCGCTACGTGCCGCGGCGCAACACCCACGTGAACGCCAGCTGGATGTGCGATCACGGCCGGGTCTCGTACCGTGAGGTGGGGCGCGAGCGCCTCGAGGCGCCGCTGCTGCGCGACGGTGATGCCCTGACCGAGATTCCGTGGGAGAAGGCGCTCGGCTGGGTTTCCCGTCGCATCCGCGAGGCGCGCGAGACGCCGGCCGGCATCCTGGCGATCGCCACTCCGGCGGTGATGACCGAGGAGCTCTTCCTCTTCCAGCGCTTCGCGGCGCGGATCCTCGGCACGCCGAACCTCGACTATCGCGTGAGCTCGACCTGCGAGAACCCCTCGGAGCTCGAGGACGCGCTGCTCTACCGCCGCGACCATTACCCGAACAGCCGTGGCGCGGCGGCGCTGGGCCTGGTGCCCGACACGGGCGGCGTGGGCCTCGCCGACGCGGCCGGCCGGACCTTCAAGCTGGTCTACCTCCTCGGCGCACACCGCCTCGAGGGTGACCGGTTGCCGGCCATCCGGTCCCTGCTCGAGGCGGCCGATGCGGTCGTCATGCACTCGGCCCAGCGCTGCGAGCTCCTCGAGCTCGCCGATCTGGTGCTGCCGGTGGCAATGACGCCGGAGAAGGCCGGTACCCTGGTGAATCACGCGGGGCGCGTGCAGCGGCTCGAACAGGCCGTCACCGCACCCGGCGAGGCGACAACCGACGGGCGGGCGCTCGCCCTGATCGGCGAGAAACTCGACGAGCCCCTCGGGGACGACACCGCGGCCGCCGTGTTCGCGGAGATTACCGCCGCGGTCGAGGCCTTCGGCGGTCTGGACTGGAACACATTGGGAGACACTGGCCGGCAGCTCCGAGGCACGACCGCCGAGCTGCCGCGGGTCAGCGCCATCTCACCGGCTCCCCAGCTGGTCGACTGACGCCGGACGTCGCGGCGCGCGCGCGGCGGCAGCCGGCGGCGCGCACCGGGACCGGCGGCGACGAACGGACGGAGGAACGGCCTTGTCCGCCAACGGCAACAGGAACCCCTCGAGCTCGTTCATCCACATCATCCTGCAGGGGATGACCACGACGTTTCGCAACTTCCTGGGGAGCGTCAGCGGCCGTGACCGCCCGACCGTGCTTTATCCAAACCAGCGTCGCCAGTACTCGGGGCGTTTCCGGGGCACGCACGTGCTCACCGAGCGCGACGACGGGCGGCCGCGATGCGTCGCCTGCTACCTCTGCGCCACCGCCTGCCCGGCGGACTGCATCACCATCGAGGCGGCGGAGACCGAGGACAAGGCGATCGAGAAGTACCCGGTGCGTTTCGACATCGACGCACTGCGCTGCGTCTTCTGCGGTTACTGCGTCGACGCCTGCCCCGAGGAGGCGATCATCATGAGCCGCGAATATGAACAGGCGATGTTCAGCCGCCAGCAGACGGTCTGGGACATCGATTTCCTGATGCGTCGCAAGAAGTTCGAGGACGCGGATCTCGGCTACCGGCCGCGCGAGGACCGGAGCGGCCGCTCGGGGACCCGCGGCTAGACGGGGACCGCATCGCGCCAGCGGCCGCGTCAGCGTCGGTCGCACTGCTGCGACCGGCCACAGACCGGCAAGCCCAGCAATCATCGAGGTCGATGCCATGACCGAGAAGCGCACCAAGATCCACTCGCGGTTTCCCAGCGAGTCCGATGTCGATGGCTTCCGTTCCGAGGAGGCCGAGCTCGAGGTCTACTGCGGCCTCGACCATTGCAAGTTCGGATTCGACACGCACGCCGCCTGCACCTACTTCCAGAGCTACATCTACTCGGATGACGGCGAGGTGATCGGTATCCGCTGCGCGCGTCCGGACGAGGACGACCCGGAAGCCGGACAGCAGCCGTCCGGGACCGAGGACAGCTGAGAGCGGTCGGGACGGTCGAAGCCGGATGGCCCGGGTCGGCCGGCTAGTCGTCGGCGCGCTCGATACGCGACTCCGAGCCCATGAGGCTGTCGGCGACCGACTCGATCCACCCCGGTACCTGGAGCCATGGCCGGCGGGGCTCGTCCTTCCACACCACCTGCAGCGCGCCCGGTAACACCTCGGCGCGAATCGAGTCGGTCTCCCCACCCACATCACCATCGATCTGCGTCCGCAAACGCTGACTCAGCTGGACCGTCACGTTGCGGCCGGCGAAGAAAGCGCTCTGCATCGAGCCCGGCTCGATGCCGGTCAGCGTGCGTCCCGCCACCGAGACCAGCTCCTGGATGTCCTCGAGCCTGAGGACGGCGACGTTGACCAGACCGTCGTCAGGACGGCTGTCGAGGAAGAGATCGAATTCCCCGAACAGCCGGCCAATGTTCGCGAGCAGCAGGCAATGTCCCTCGACGGTCACGGTGTCGCGGTCGTCGATGGTGATCTCGAAACGTGTCGCCTGCAGCGAGCCGAGCTTGGCGAAGAAGGCCCAGATGTAGGCGAGGGGACCGATCTTCTTCTTCAGCTGGCCATCGGCCGTGGCGACGATGTCGGAATCGTAGCCGGCACCTGACGTGAGGAGCGAGATGCGGTCGTTGATGCGCACCGCGTCGAAGGGGCGCGGCGACTCCTCGAGCACATAGCGCGTGGCCTCGGTGATCCGGGTGGGCACACCGATGGCACGGGCGATGGCATTGGCGGTGCCGCAGGGGAGCACGCCGAGCGGGATTCCCGTGTGGAGGAGCGCGGTGCCGACCGCGGTCACCGTGCCGTCACCGCCGCAGACCAGAACGCGGTCGGGACGCTCCCGCAGGATCTCCCGGGTGGCGTGCTCGACGCTGCGGTCGGGTCCGATGGTCAGGACCTCGTAGCCGTGACCCGCCTCGCGGCAGGCCCGGTGGATCGACTCCACCTTGGAAATCGTGTCGCCCTTGCCGGAACGTGGGTTGATGACCAGGATGATCCGCACGATTCAGTCGTCCATGGAACCGCGGCCACGCCCGGCGTCCCGCGGAGCGCGGCACCCGGGCCGGCCGCCGTCAGAGCAGCCCGGCCTGTACATACCAGTCCGCCGTTCGCTTGAGTCCCTCGTGCAGTCCGACGCGCGGACGGTAGCCGAGCCGCTGGCGAGCGCGCGAGATGTCGAACGCACGGTTCTTGCGAAAGAAGTCGACGCGGCGCCGGTAGAGCGGCGGATCGATGCCCAGCGGCCGGCAGACGCCCTCGCACAGCGTGGCGAGGGCATAGGCCGGGGCGAAGGGCAGGTGCAGGACGGGACGCGGCACGCCGAGGATCGCCGCCACCGTCCCGACGAGCTGGTTGAGGTCGGTCCAGGCCTCGCCGCCGAGGATGAAGGTCTGTCCGACCGCACCCGGCTCCGACCCGCACAGCAGGATCCCGTCGACCAGGTCGTCGATGAAGACCATGTGGTAGAGGGCGCGGCCGCGCCCCAGCATGACGAAGCGTCGCCTGGCGATGGCGCGGAAGAGCTTGAGGAAGCGGAGATCGCCCGGCCCATAGATGGCGCACGGGCGGAAGATCGCGATCTCAATGCCGCGGCTCGAGTGGTAGCCAGCCGCCGCCCGTTCGCCCCGCAGCTTCGAACGCTGGTAGCCGTCCCCCGGGGCGAGATCGGTCTCCTCCCGCGCGGGGGGCACGCGAATGTTGCCGTGCACGCCGATCGTGCTGCAGTGCACCAGCCGGCGGACGCCGGCACGGTCCGCGGCATCGAGCAGGTTCAGGGTCCCGGCGGCGTTGACCCGATCGAGGTCGGCGTCGGTGAGCGATCCGTCCCGGTAGCCGGCGGCGATGTGATAGACGGTGTCGATGCCGAGGACCGCCCGGTTCAACGAGCCCGTGTCGCAGAGATCACCCTGCGCGAACTCGACGCCGAGCGGCTCGAGGTGCTCGCGCCGCGAGGTCGCGCGCGTCAGGACGCGGACCTGCCTGCCGGCTTCGACCAGTCGCCGGGTGAGGTGCCAGCCGGTGAAGCCGCTCGCACCGGTGACGAGAATCTCGGACGCCATGTGGCCAGGCTCTCTGCGACCCGACGCGGGCGCGGGTCGGTTGGGGTGGACCGCCGGTTACCGGGCGACGGACGCGCGCGCACTGGTGGCAGCCGGGCGTCGCTGGCCGCGGCAGCCCCGGTGGCGCCCGACTATACCATCGGCGACCGGCGCGCGATCGCCTACTCCGGATCGCCCCCGGCTGGCCGGAGACCTCATGGAACGGGTTCGCGGCCCGGGGACTGCCAGCCGGCACGGTGTCGACGCGAGCGCGCGCGGTTTGCTAGGATGGTCGCCGCCGGACACGGACGGCGGCGAGCGGCGCGTGACGACTCCCGCCGGGTCGACGCGCCGCCGGGGAGGTGAGAGCCTTGGGACTGGCTCAGCTGATCGTTACCATCGCCAACCTGCTGACATTGCTGATCCTGATCGACGTGATCGCGAGCTGGGTGCCGAGCCTGAACCGGAGCGAGCTCGTGGCCATGGTGCGCCGCATCACCGATCCGATCCTGGCGCCGTTCCGGCGCCTCCTGCCGCCGCAGTCGCTCGGCATCGACGTGTCGCCGATCGGTGCCCTCCTGGTGATCCAGCTGATCGTCCGCATCCTGGTCTAGCCTGCTGTCTCAGGCCGGAACACCGGCGTCGTCTCCGGCACCACTGGCGATTCGCCTGCCCGCCCGGCGCCCCGTCGCAACTGATTGCCGGGGGCGCAGCTGCGGGGTCGCCGTGGTGATCGCTCGACCGCCTGCCGGGACTCTCGAGTGACTCCGTATCCTGCCCCTAAGTGTGTGTTTTTCAATGAGTAAGCCTTGACACGTGGCCGGCGCGCGGCTATCATGGATCGGCTAGCGAGAAGCTTCTCGATCTCGGTGCAGCCGGACCTCGAGGCAACCGCGGGGTCCGCGAGGTGTCCGACACGTACCGACCGCGACTGAAGGCCGGCTCCCCGGGGAGCCGGTGATCTGGACAGCAGGATCGATGGCGGTTCCGCCGGGGCACACGCGCCCACCCACGAGGTCCCGGACGGTCGCTCCCCACCCAACCACCCAGAGCATCGCGCCCGACCGTACCGGCCGGCGCGCCGCGTCACATCCAGAGCCAGGGTCCACGTGAGCACGCCACTGAAAGTCCTCAACTCCGCCGCCTTCAAGCGCCACACTCCCTACTGGCTGCAGCGCCTCGCGCGCCGCCGCGTCGTCTCGAGCGGCGCCTTCGAGACCTTCTACCGGCGCAGCGTCGATCACGAGATCGACGGCATGAGCACCAACGGCTCGATCCCGCCGCCCAAGGTGGTCTATGCCGAGGCCACCAACGCCTGCAACGCCGCCTGTGTCATGTGCCCGCGCGACGAGATGGAGCGCACGATCGGCATCATGCCGATGGAGCTGTTCCAGAAGGTGGTCGACGAGTGCGCCGAGTGGGGAGTCCAGGAACTCCGGCTCCACAATTTCGGTGAACCGCTCATCGATCGCAAGCTCTTCGAGAAGATCGAATACGCCAAGCGCCGTGGCATCCCGACGACGACGATCTACTCGAACGCGGCATTGCTCGACGAAGACCGTGGTCGGAAGCTCATCGAGGCCGGACTCGACAAGCTCTACATCAGCTTCGACGGTGCCACCAAGGAGACCTTCGAGTCGATCCGGTTGCCGCTCAGCTTCGAGCAGGTCTGCACCAACACGCGCGGCATCTACGAGCTGCGCGAGCGCATGGGATCGGTGACGCCGAAGATCTACCTGACGTTCACCAACATGCAGCAGGGCGACGCGGAAGTGCAGAAGTTCCTGCGGGACTGGGAACCCTACTCGGACAGCGTCTTCATCATCGACGCCCACGACTGGGCTGGTCAGGCCGAGGTCGAGCTGCATCACCAGGACGACGGACCGCGCTGGCCCTGCGTCTACCTGTGGAAGTCGATGACGGTGCTGTACTCGGGAGAGGTGACGCTCTGCTGCATGGATATCAAGGGCGCCGAGAACGTCGGCAATGTCAGGGAGTCCTCGCTCCGCGAGATCTGGCACGGCGAGGTCATGAAGCAGATCCGGACGGCGCACCGGGCGCACGCCTATGACAAGGTCGACATGTGCAAGGACTGCTCGCTGAACCGGATGTGGTCCCTGTACGACTGATCCGGCTGATCCCCTGC
>JASFRE010000007.1:0-24177 GCA_050115055.1 Candidatus Eiseniibacteriota bacterium
CGGCGCCACGGTCGGCCTCCTGGTCGCCTTCGCCGTCATGTACCCCAATCAGCCGATCTTTCTCGCCTTCCTCTTCCCCATCCCGGCGAAGTACTTCGTGCTGATCTACGGCGTGCTCGAGTTCCTCTCGGCGAGCCGTTACGTTCACGACGGGGTCGCGCACGTCACCCACATCGCCGGCATGGTGATCGGCTTCCTCTATCTGCGGAGCGACTGGCGACCGCGCCGCCTGCTGGCGGGCTGGCAGCGACGCGTCCGCTCGCGCCACCTGCGCGTCGTCCGCTTCGAGGACGAGCGGCACCGGCCGATGAGCCGTGCCGACCAGGAGGAGATCGACGCCATCCTCGACAAGATCTCACGTGAGGGCATCGACAGCCTGACCGAGGCCGAGGTCCGTAAGCTGCGGGAGCGCTCGAGCCGCTAGGCGAAGGGCCGGGGCCGCCGGTGCCGGCCGGCGAGCGCCGCCTGGTAGACCTCGAGATGCGCCGCGGCCTGCCCCGCGAGAGACCCCGAGGCGACGCGCCCGGCGAGCGCCTCGACCTGCGCCCGGCGGGCAACGGCGCTGGCCAGGAGGTGCGCGAGCTGCGCCGCCCAGCCGTCGACGTCGTCGGGAGCCACCCGCGGCACGTCCTCTCCCAGCACCTCGCGATGCGGCGCGATGTCCGAGACCACGACCGCCGTGCCGCAGGCCAGCATCTCGAGCGGCACCAGCCCGAATCCCTCCCGGCGCGATGGGCAGGCCCCGACCGTCGCCAGGCTGATGAGGGCGGTCAGCCACTCCGGTGCCACCGGCCCGATCGCCTGCAGGCGCACGCCGGGAGCGGCGCGACACGCCGCCGCGAGGAGCGGCGCCCCCGGCCGGGCGCCCTCGCCGGCGACGACGAGGTGGACGTCCGACGCCGCCTCGAGACGCGCCATGGCGGCGATCACCGTCGCGACGTTCTTGTAGGGGCGCAGATTGCCGAGGACGAGCACGAACCGCTCCGGCAGTCCGAGTGCCCGGCGGCAGGCCGCGAGTCGCACGCCGTCGGTCACCGGTCGGAAGGAAGGATCGATGCCATGGTGGATCACGCGCAGTCGGTCGCCGAGCCCTGGCCAGCGGGCCCGGATCTCCCGCGCCGCAGCCTCGCTGCCGGTGATCACGGTGCCGGCCCGGCGGGCGATCCCCGCCAGCATGAGACGCGCGTGGCACCAGCGCGCCAGGTCGCGTGGCCCGCGTGGCGGCGCCAGGTGATGTAGATCGTGCACCGTGACCACCAGGCGTCCCGGGTAGGCCCAGGGGAAGGGATAGTGCGTGGCATGGAAGAGGGCGGCGTCGCCCGCGAGGTGTGCCAGCTCGAGCTGCGACCACGGAGCATAGAGCCGGCTCCGCGCCCGGCGGACCGCGAAACCGCCGGCGCGCGCCAGATCGGCCAGGCGCCCGGGGTCACCGAGCAGGCAGACATCGAGCTCGCGCCCGGCCCCGATCGCGGCCAGCCCGCGCACCAGGTTCTCGATGTAACGCCCGATACCCGAGTGCAGGTGCCGCGCATCGATCGCCACGCGCGGGCGTGGATCGGCGATGTCGAACATCACCGTCCGGCCTCACGGGTCGATCCGCTGCACGCGGGAGTCGCGGCACCGCCGACCGGTTGCCTCTCGTGCACCGGAATGGTAGGCTGCCGCGGTTCGCGATCGCAGGGTGCGGAAGTCCAGTCGGGTGACGGCGCCGGAGCGCGGCGCGCTTTCGGAGGAGGGAACGAGTTGAGTACGCTGTCCATGAGTGCGAGCAAGTCGATCCTCGTCGTTTCGATGGCGCTGGCGATGCTCTCCGTCGCGAGCGGCCCCGTGCTGGCTCAGGTCTACGGTGTCTGGTCGAACCCGACCCCCCAGGCGATGGGCACCTACACGGCGTCGGGCCATCTGCTGCTCGGTGATCTGACCGGTCTCATGGGCCAGATTCGCACCGGCGTCGGCGACAAGATGGACGTCGGCCTCCGGCTCGGTTTCCCGGACTTCGACTTCGACTTCGGACTGGCGGGCGACATCCACTACCGGGTGATGCCGGCCTCGGAGAGTCTCCCCATGGACCTGACCGCCACCGGTGGCCTGGGCTGGACGACGCTGGGCGAGGGCTCCGTGGACCTCTCCTACCTGGACGTCGTCTTCGGCATGATCGCCTCGCGCGAGGTGACCACGCAGACCGGCTTCACCCTGGTGCCCTACGGCATCCTGCAGTTCGACATCCGCCGCGTCTCCGTCGACGTCGGCTCGGTGAGCGCCAGCGACTCCGAGTTCGGGGTGCACTTCGGCTTCGGGGCCGACGTCCCGGTCAACGAGGTGCTGAGCGTCAATGGCGAGCTCGCGATCATCACCAACGGTGCCTCCGCCATCGGGTTCCAGGGAGAGGCCGTCTCCGACACGGCGGTCTTCCTGGTTCTCGGCGCCGGCTACCACTTCTAGCCGCGGCGCCGCACGCGGACCGGCGGGCGCCGGCCGGGCCGCTGCCTCCGGAGCTCAGAACGCGTTCGGCTCGCGAAAGATGCCGAGCACGGTGCGCAGCAGGATGCGCAGATCCAACCAGACCGACCAGTTCTCGATGTAGTAGAGATCGCAGAGGACGCGGGCCTGCATCGAGGTCTCGGCGCCCCGCAGGCCGTGCACCTGTGCCCAGCCGGTCATCCCCGCCTTGACCCGGTGGCGACGCAGATAGTCGGGGATCTCGCCGACCAGCTCGCCGATCAGCTCGGGCCGCTCCGGGCGCGGCCCGACCAGGCTCATCTCACCGCGCAGCACGTTCCAGAGCTGCGGCAGCTCATCGAGGCTGGTCCGGCGGAGCAGGCGGCCGACCGCGGTGGTGCGTGGGTCGTCGCGTCGGGTCCGGACCGGCCCGCACTCGGCCTCGGCGTCCGCGCGCATGCTGCGGAACTTGAGCATCTGGAAGCGCCGCCCGTCGCGGCCGATGCGTTGCTGGCGATAGATCACCGGACCGGGACCCGAGAGGCGGACGGTGACCGCCAGCAGCGCGAACAGCGGCGCCAGCCCGACCAGGCCGGCGGCGCTGAGCCCCAGGTCCATGGCCCGCTTGACCACCGCATTCCATCCCAGGAGCGGGAACTCCCCGAGCGCGATCACCGGCAATCCCTCGACCGATTCGACGCGGAGTCGCCCCGCGTGTAGCTCCGGGAGCACCGGCACCCAGTCGACGTGCACGTCGGCCGCCGCCAGCGCCTCGACCAGCTGGCCGGTGCGGGACGACTCCTCCGGCCGCAACGCCACGTAGACCCGGTGCACGCTCCCCAGGCGCGCCGCCGGCAGCACCTCGTCGAGCGTGCCAACGCGCAGGGTCGCGGCGTGCTCACCGGTCAGTGACCGCGCCGGGTCCGCGTCGCTGGCGGTCGCGTCGCTGGCGGTCGCGTCGCTGGCGGTCGCGTCACCGCCCGACGTGTCCGCGAACAGTCCGACGAAGCGCGTGCCGGGCATCGCCTGCTGCGCCAGGCGCGCGGCCAGCTCGCGGGCGGTCGGGCCGCTGCCAGCCACCGCCACGCCGCTCGGCGGCATGACACGACGCGCCACGGCACCGCCGATCCAGACGCGGAGAAGCGGCACCAGGAGCAGCACCAGGAGGGCCGCCATCGGCAGCACCAGGCGCGAGAAGCTGGCGCCGCGATAGAAGAAGGTGAGCGCCAGGACGACGACCAGTCCGAAGCCGATGCCGCGGACCGCGAGATCGAACTGCGACGGGAAGTCGAGACGGTGGCGCGGGCGGTAGAGTCCGAGCGCGGCGAACAGCGGCACCCAGATGGCGGCGATCACCAGCCCGGCGGCCAGGTAGTCGGTGAGCGGTGGCACGCCCTTGGTCACCGGCACGACGACCGTGAAGACGGAGTGGAAGCGGACTCCGTAGGCCAGCACCGTCGCGACGAGAACGGCCAGCACGTCCACCGCCGCCAGTGTGGTCTGCAGCCTGGTCTCCGCCTTGCGTAGTTCCGATCGCGACATGCCCTCAGCACTCCGCGCCACGCCGGGTCGCGGGGCAGGGTCCGCGGCGCCACCCGCGGCCCGTCCCCGGAGCCGGCTGGGCCCCGGGCAGTAAAGCGAATCCCTCCCGGACCGTCAACCGGCCACCGTGGCGGCGAAGACCTCGTGCATGCGCTCGGCGGCCCGGCGCCAGGTGAGGTGCGCCGCTCGCTCATAACCGCGGGCGATCAGCGTCTCCCGCAACCCGCCGTCGGTCACGAGACGCGCCACCGCTGCGGCGATCGCCTCCGGGGCCTCGGGGTCGACCGTCAGGCCCGCCTCCCCCACCACCTCGGGAATCGACGAGCGGTCCGACGCGACGACCGGCGTCCCGCAGGCCATCGCCTCGACCACCGGCAATCCGAAGCCCTCGTACAGCGACGCGAAGAGGAAGAGGTCGGCGGCCGCGTACACCTCCGGCAGCAGCGCGTCGTCGACATACCCGAGCAGCCGGATGCGGTGGCGCGCCGGATGCCCTTCGACCTCACGCAGGAACGCAGCGCTCTTCCAGCCAACCGGTCCGACGATCGCCAGCGTGTGTGGAATCCGGCCGGCGAGGCGGGCGAAGGCACGCACCACCGCCACCAGGTTCTTGCGCGGCTCGAGCGTGCCGACGGTCAGCAGGAACGGCGACTCGAGTCCGAGCTCCCGGGAGACCTGCCGCCGCGCGGCCGCCCGGTCGCGGGGGCCGAAGGCCGGACCGGCGCCGAGATGCACCACCTCGCGGCGCCCGCGCGCGCCCGGCACGTAGCGAGCGATCGCCGCCAGTGTCGCCCGCGAGCTGGCCACGATGGTGTCGGCCGCGCGGATGGAGCGCGACAGCAACAGATGATGGATGGCGCGGTTCCGCCAGTGCATGGTGCCGGGCAGGACGAACGGTACCAGGTCGTGCACGGTGACGACGGTGCGCGTGCCGGGCGGCCGCCGGAGCGGCACGATGTGCTGCGTGCCCCAGAAGAGATCGATCCGGTCGCGACCGAGCCACCCGGGCAGCTCGAGCTGCATCCAGGGCGTGCCGAGGCCGCACCAGCCGCCCGCCCGCCACGTGACGTTCGGAGCGCGACCCAGCGCGTCGACGGCGGCGCCGGCCGCGAACGGCCGGTGCGCGTAGAGGATGTAGTCGTTGGTCCGGTCGAGGTCGACGAGCTCGGCCAGCACTCCGCGCACGAAGGCCGGGATGCCGGAGGTGCGTGCGGCACGGAGCGGACGGCAGTCGATCCCGATACGCATGGCGAGGTCCGGAACCTCCGGGTGAGCCCGGGCGGGCGGCGCCACCGCCCCGGCCGGTCTCGGTGCGAGCGCTCAGGCGGGCTTGACGACCCGCAGGCGCACGGTCAGCTCCTTCAGCGGGAAGAGAAAGGCCAGGAAGCGCTCGTAGACCACGGGATGGCGCTCCGCCAGCCAGCGCAGCCCCAGCCAGTGACCGGGCACCCACGGGAGCCGGTCGTGCAGGCGCCAGCACTCCACGCGACGCTCGATCATCTCGAAGGTGGAGTCGAGCACGTACGGGTGCTCGGTCTCCCCGCAGAAGAAGTCGAAGGTCAGGAGCGAGAAGTAATGGCGGTGCGTCGGATCGATGTAGGCGCTGGTCGAGGTGTAATGCGGGACGTGGATCACCACCGTCGCCCCGGGCCGGCCGATGCGGTGAATCTCGGCCATCAGCGCCACGACATCATCGACGTGCTCGGCGACGTGTCGCATGACGATCCGGTCGAAGGTCGAGTCGGCGATCGGATAGGGATGCGTATCGAGATCGTGGACCAGGTCGACGCCCGGCAGGTCGACGCGATCGACGCCGAAGGCGCCGGGGATCTTGCGCGTGCCGCACCCGAGGTCGAGCGTCCGGATCTCGTCCATGGCGGCGGATGGTAGCACATCGATCGCGGCGCCCGCCGGCACCCGGCACCTGCTCCTGGCCGGTGGCACGATGACGCCGGGCAGCTCACCGGCCGTCGGGGTCGCGGCCGGCGGACTCTCGCGACGCCGGATCGGCCGCTGCCCGACCGCCGCCCGCTGTTCGCCAGGACGCGGCCAGCACCCCGAGCGTCAGCCCGAGCAGAACGAGCTCGGTCACGAGGAGCGCCGTGACCGCTCCCTGGCTGCCGGTCCGCGGCACCAGGACGATGGTGGCGACCGCCGCGGTGACGAACGCGATGCCCTCGTGCCAGGCGTGGCGCCGCTGCCGGTCGAGGATCACCATGAGGTGCGTCACCAGGTAGTTCACGCAGACCAGGCCGGCCACCCAGGCCAGACCCTGCAGCACCGGCCCGGCGCCCCGGTACTCCGCCGTGAAGACCAGGCTCACGATCCACGGCCCGGCCAGCGCCAGCAAGGCCGCCGTCCCCACCGCCAGCGGCAGCACCAGTCGCGCGAGACGCCGGAGCTCGGCGACGAACGGCGCCCGTCCGGCGGCGAGCGCCGCCGCCAGGTGCGGGACGCCGATGCCCATGATCGCGGCCGGCAGGATGTAGGCGGCCTCGAACAGACGGAAGGCTGCCGCGTACTCGCCGACCACCGCGCTGCTCCACGACCAGGCGAGCACGATGGTGGCGATCCGCAGGTACCAGGAGCCGAAGGCGGCGGCGACCCCGTTCGGCACCGAGCGCACCAGGATGCGCCGGCGCCGGGACCAGGCGGCGCCACGACCCTCCCGCGCCGCCGGCAGTTCTCCGCCCGTCATTCCGGCGACCCGCGCGCGCAGCTCGAGAAGGGCCAGCACGCTGCCCACCGCCCCGCCCACCGCCATGCCGGTCAGTACCCCCACGAGCGAGCGCGCGGCAACCAGCGCCACGGCGACGCCGGCCAGCACCGATAGCTTCTGCACGATCATGATGCGGCGCGCCCAGTCCATGCGCCCCAGGCCGTTGCAGACGAACTGCCCGAAGTCCTGGAGCGAGCTGGCCAGCATCCAGCCCAGCGCCAGCAGCGCCGGCCAGGGCGCCCCCCAGGGCCAGAGCCAGCGGCTGGCGGCGGCGAAGATGGCGAGACAGACGACGACCAGCGCGAGCTTCAGAGCCAGGAAGTCTCGCCAGCGGCGGTGCACGTCGTGTCGCGCGGCACCGAGCTCGCGCATGAGCTGCAGGTGGGTACCGCAGTCGGTGAAGATGTAACAGGTCTGCGCCAGGGTCACCGCGTAGGTGAAGCGACCGAAGTCGGAGATTCCCAGCGCCCCGGCGATCAGGATGTTGATCAGGAAGAACGTGCCGCGCGCCACGAGGTCGAGGGCGGCGCGCCAGGCGATGCGCCGGTAGAGCATGGACACCGGCCTCATGGCGCGCGCCCGGCGGACGTCGCCGGCGGGCCGGCGAGCCACTGCTCGCACGCCTCGAGCACGGCGGACACCGCGATCGTCGTCATGCAGGCGCCCGGCTCGGCGGGGCAGCGGTACTCGAACCCGAGATGCAGACAGGGGCTGCACGGGTAGTCCGCCGCCACCAGGCGATGCGGGCCGAGCGGACCGAAGCGCCGCGGATCGGTCGGTCCGTGGAGCGCGACGACCGGCGTCCCCACCGCACTGGCCAGGTGCATGATCCCGGTATTGCCGACCACCAGGAGATGCGCCATCTCGAGCCCGGCGGCGATCTGTCCGAGGCTGCCGGTGACGGGCCGCGTGCCCAGGGCGCGCGCGATGTGATCGGTGTCGGCGCTGTCGCCCGGACCGGCGGTGACCACCAGGCGCTCGCCGCGCCCGGCCAGCGCCCGACCCAGCTCGATGAACCGTGGCTCGGGCCAGTTGCGCAGATGCGGCGGCCGGCGACCGGCCCCGGCATGCAGGACGACGGCGTCCTCGAAGCCCGCCGCCCGCGCCCAGGCTCGCTCCTCACCGGTGGTCGGGAAGCGCAGCACCGGCCCGGCGACGCGGGCGCCGACGGCGCCGGCCAGGGCGGCAAAATTGCGCCACTCGTGGCGATCGCGACGGTGCAGCTCGCACCAGTCGAGTCCGCGGCCGCGCAGGTGGCCGGGAGTCCAGAAGCCGGCCCGCCAGCCGGCGGCGAGCCGCGTGAAGATCCAGGCGGTACCGCGGCTCCACTGCTCGAAGCAGAGCGCGGCATCGCACGGTCCGAGCGACCCGAGCCGCGCCGCGAGCCGCCAGGGCCGGCGCAGGTCGCCGGCCGGCTCGATCACCAGCCAGCGATCGGCGAGCTCCAGGCGGCGCGCCACGGCGGCGTTGGCCGGGCTGACGATGCCCGTGATCTCGGCGTTGGGATGGCGGGCCCGCAGCGCCTCGATGGCGGCGGTGAGCAGCAGGACGTCGCCGATGGCGCCGAGCTTGAGCCACGTCAGGCGGTGGACGGTCGCCGGTGCCGGACGCCGCGTCCGGCGCCGCACGGTCGCCAGGAGCACTGCGCCGAGCGTCGCGTCGACGCCGCGCAACAGACGGTTGCCGCGCTCGGCGCTCAGCGCGCGCGCCATCCGCTCGCCTCGTGGTGGTCCTCGGCGGCCGGCCCGGGCGCCGGGGTCGGAGTCGGCGCGTCGGCGGCCGGCCCGGGCTCCGGCGCCGGGGCCGGCGCCACGGCCGGCGCGGCCGCCGGCAGAGCGATGGCGACCGCCAGCCGGGTCACGATCTCGTCCAGGACCTGGCGACCGCGCGGCGTCACCCGCAGCCAGCTGCCCCGCCGCTCGATGAAGCCACCCGCCCCGAGCGACGCCACCACCGCCGGATCGAGCAGCGCCGCGGCGTCTGCCAGACCGCAGTCCCGGGCCACGCGATCGAGGTCGATCCCCTCGGCGAGACGCAGACCGAGGAGCAGGCGCTCCTCGATCGCCTGCCGGCGGTCAATCACCTCGCGGCTGGCGACGGCGTCGCCACCGCCCGCCACAGCCGCGAGGTAGGCGTCGAGATCGCGGACGTTGGCCTGCCGGAGACCGTACGGCGACTCTCCGAGCGGCAGCTTCGAGTGCGCGGCCGGACCGAGGCCCAGGTACCAGCCACCACGCCAGATCGCGAGATTGTGACGGCACGCTCCTCCCGGACGCGCGTAGTTCGACACCTCGTAGCGCTCGAAACCGGCCGCGCCGAGGAGGCGCTCGACCAGCGCGTCCTGCGCGAGGCAGGCAGCGTCGGGGACGACCGGGAGCTCGCCGCGGGCGCGCGCTGCGGTGAACGGGGTGCCAGGCTCATCCGTCAGGTCGTAGACCGACAGATGGTCGGGCTCGAGGGCGAGCAACGCCTGCAGGGTGTGCTCCAGGGTGGTGAGGTCCAGTCCGGGGACGCCGAGCAGCAGGTCGAAGCTCACCGCACGGAAACAGCGGCGCGCCAGGCGCGCCGCCTCGAGAGCGCGCGCCGCGTCGTGCGCCCGCCCCAGGCACGCGAGGAGCGTGTCGTCGAGCGCCTGGAGGCCGACGCTCAGCCGCCCGACTCCGGCCGTGAGCAACGTCTCGGCGGTGGCGGGATCGAGGCTCTCCGGGTTGGCCTCGACCGTGATCTCGGCATCGCCGTCGAGCGGCAGCGTCTCGCGCAGACCACCCAACAGCCGTTCGAGCAGCGGTGGCGGCAGGAGGCTCGGCGTACCGCCCCCCACGTAGAGCGAGCTGACAGGGGCGATGGGCAGCGCCGACCAGCGCAGCGCCGCCTCGCGGAGGATGGCGTCGACCAGCGGCGCCATCCGGGCCGGGTCGAAGACACCGGAGTAGAAGTCGCAGTACGGGCACTTGCTGGCGCAGAACGGGGTGTGGATGTAGACACCGTACGCCACCGGCGACACCTCGGGCGCGGTGACACCGGCGCGTCACCGCGCGAGATCAGCGGACGAGATCACCGATGCGGGAGAGTCGCGGCGTGTTCAGGATGCCCAGGAACTTGTTGTCCGGATCCCAGGACCAGTAGATGAACAGCGCCTTGCCCTTGATGAGGTCCTTGTCGAGGAAACCCCAGGAGCGCGAGTCGGCCGAGTTGTCCCGGTTGTCGCCCATCATGAACAGGTGCCCCGGCGGCACCGTTCGCGGCCCCCAGTTGTCGGGCCCCTCCCCCGGCACGATACCCCGCGTGTACTTGACGTAATCCTCGTGTTGCGGGACGCCGTCGATGTAGACCACCTTGTTGCGGATCATCACCTCCTGGCCCTCGACTGCCACGCAGCGCTTGATGTAGTCCTTGGTCGTATCGTGCGGGTACTTGAAGACGATGATGTCGCCGCGCTGGGGTTCGCGCACCTTGGGCAGCCGGACATCGATCAACGGAATCTGCGCCCCGTAGAGGAACTTGTTGACGAACAGGAAGTCGCCCTTCAGCAGGGTGTCCTCCATCGACCCGGTGGGGATCCGGAACGCCTGGATCAGGAAGGTGCGAATGATGATCGTGAAGACGATGGCGAGTGCCAGCGCCTCGGCGTACTCGCGGAACACGGATTTGTGGCGCACCTTGCCCTTCGTCGCGGTCGCCATCGAGTCGGATCGTCCGGACATTGCCTCACCTTCCTCGGTCTGCGTGCGCTGTCGCGCCGGTCGGCGGGGCGTCAGTCGACCTTCAGGACGGCGAGAAACGCCTCCTGCGGGACCTCGACGCTGCCGATCTGCTTCATGCGCTTCTTGCCTTCCTTCTGACGCTCGAGCAGCTTGCGCTTGCGCGTGATGTCGCCGCCATAGCACTTGGCGGTGACGTCCTTGCGGCGCGCCGACACCGTCTCGCGCGCGATGACCCGGGAGCCGACCGCGGCCTGGATGGCCACCTGGAAGAGCTGACGCGGAATCAGCGTCTTCAGCTTGCCGCAGATCGAGCGCCCCCAGTCGTAAGCCTTGTCGGTGTGCACGATGGCCGACAGCGCATCCACCGGATCACCGTTCAGGAGGATGTCGAGCTTGACCATCTTCGACACGCGGTACCCGATCGGCTCGTAGTCGAGCGACGCGTAGCCCCGCGTCAGCGACTTCAGGCGGTCGTAGAAATCGAGCACGATCTCGGCCAACGGCACATCGTAGGTCATGATCGCGCGCCCCGGTAGCGGATACTCGACGCCCCGGAACTCGCCCCGCCGGTCCTGGCAGAGCTTCATGAGCGCCCCCAGGTAGTCGCTCGGCGTGACCAGCGTCGTGCGCACGAAAGGCTCCTCGATAGTCTCGATCTCGACTGCCGGCGGCATCTTCGCCGGGTTGTCGACCATGATCTGCCGGCCATCCGCGAGGTTCACCCGGTAGGAGACCGCCGGGGTGGTCGAGATCAGGCCCAGCCCGTACTCGCGCTCCAGACGCTCGCGCACGATCTCGAGGTGGAGAAGCCCCAGGAAACCGCAGCGGAATCCGAAACCGAGCGCCGCCGACGTCTCGGGCTCGAAGAAGAAAGAGGCGTCATTCAGCGCCAGCTTGTCGAGTGCCGCTTTCAGATCCTCGTAGTCCTCGGTGGCGATCGGGTAGAGGCCCGAGAACACCATCGGCTTGAGCGGCCGGTAGCCTGGCAGCGCCGTCTCCGCCGGCCGGGAGGCATCGGTGATGGTGTCCCCCACGCGGACATCGTGCAGGTTCTTGATGCCGGCGATCACGTAGCCCACGTCCCCGGCCTCGAGCGCCTCCCTGGGCACCAGGTCCAGCCGGAAGATCCCGACCTCGTCCACCTCGTAGACCGGCCCGCCGGAGCCGGTCGACATCATTCGTACACGCATGCCCGGCCGGATGGTCCCGTCGATCACCCGGACGGTCGCGACGACCCCGCGGAAGGAGTTGAACTCCGAGTCGAAAATCATTGCACGCAAAGGAGTTGCGACGTCACTTCGAGGTGGCGGGATGATCGCCACGAGGGCCTCGAGGAGGGCATCGACGCCGGTTCCGACCTTGGCGCTGACCTTGAGCACGCTGCCCGGATCCTCGCCGAGCAGCGAGCCGACCTCCTCGGCGACCTCGTCGGTCCGGGCCGCCGGCAGGTCGATCTTGTTGATGACCGGGATGATCGTGAGGTCCTGCTCGAGCGCCTGGTAGAGGTTCGAGAGGGTCTGCGCCTCGATCCCCTGGGCGGCATCGACCACGAGCACGGCGCCCTCGCAGGCCGAGAGGCTGCGCGACACCTCGTAGCTGAAGTCGACGTGGCCCGGCGTGTCGATCAGGTTGAGGGTCACCTCGGTCCCCGCCCGACTCCGGTAGGGAAAGGTGATCGGGTGCGACTTGATGGTGATGCCGCGCTCCCGCTCGAGCTCCATGTCGTCGAGGACCTGGTTCATCATCCGCCGGGATGGCAGGGCGTGGGTGCGCTCCAGCAGGCGGTCGGCGAGCGTCGACTTGCCGTGATCGATGTGGGCGATGATGCAGAAATTGCGGGTCTCTCGTGACATCGGCGTGATCGCTGTCGGTTCCGGCGGGTCGCGGACAGCGGTCCGGCCCCCCATCGAACGGTCTAGAAGCGTACGGCCAGGGCGAGCGTGGCGCCGTGCGGACCGGCCTCCGGCGCGAGTTGCCAGCGCGCCTCGGTCTGCGACCTGTCGCCCTGCTCCTCCAGGCTGCGATCGACCTCGAAGTCCCTGAGATGCGCGTCGACGTAGGCGTCGATGCCGCTCAGCATGGCGGCGAATGCCAGGGACCAGAATCGCCCGATGGCGCGCGCGTGACGATCCTCGTGGCGCGCGAAGTGCTCGAGCGCCTGCGCCTCGTCGCCGCGCTCCGCGGCAGCCACGTGCGCCTCGAACGAACGATCGGCCCGGCGCAGCTCGACATAGGCCGAGGCCAGGAGCGCGCCCTCGACGGCCGCCACGGTGACCGCCTTCCAGCGCTGCCCGTTCTCGAGCTGCCCCCAGCCGGGGACGACCAGCGAGCGCAGCAGCACGCGGTGGGGAGCCGGGAGCGGTCGCTGTCGGTCCGGCCCTCCCCGCGGCCCGCGGGGGCCGGCCGCCGCTGCCGCGGGCGCCGCCAGGAGTGTCACCTGAATGGCCAGCACCGCCGCCACCAGGCACGACCGGAAACGTCGCAGCAGTCCCCGCCGCGGACGGTCCACACAGAAGCGCCGGCCGTGGCCGGCGCCGGCGAGTTTCGGCGTGTCGACGGTGGCGCTCATGCCGGACCGCGATCGCTCGCCGCCTGGCCAAGCTGGCGGGAACGTGTGGGAATCGAACCCACCTCGGACGTGATTAGCGCCCGACAGAAGGATTTGAAGTCCTCGAAGTCCACCAGAACTCATCCGTTCCCGGCGCGAAGCCTACACCGCGCCGCGGGGCGGGGCAACCTGGCTCAGCCCGGCCGTACGGCCATCATGTCGATCAGCACCTGCGCGCCGAGCGGCAGGGCGGCGACGCCGACCGTCGTGCGGGCCGGCCGGTGGTCGCCCAGGTGCCGGGCGTAGACGGCGTTGACCGCCTGGAAGGCGCCGAGATCGGTCAGGTAGATGGTGCTGCGGCAGACCGCATCGAGGCCGACGCCAGCCGCCGCCAGCACCGCCGCGAGATTCTGCATGACCCGCTCGGTCTGGGCTTCGACACCGCCCTCGACGAGACGACCGCTCGCCGGATCGAGGCCGATCTGACCGGCCGTGACAATCAGGTCGCCGGCCACGATCCCCTGGCTGTAGGGGCCGATCGCCGCCGGAGCATCCGCGGTGTCCAGGCGTTCCATCGCGTCCTCGCGTTCTCGCGTTGTCGCGTTGTCGCGTCGTGGGATCCCTGCGTGCCGGCGTCCAGGTGCCGGCGGGATCCCGCACCATCGCCGGCACGCTCCCTCCACTCCGACCGCCGTCGACCGGCGATCCGCCGGCGGCGGCGTGGCGGCTCCCTACTCGACGGTGACCGACTTCGCCAGGTTGCGCGGCTGATCGACGTCGCAGCCCCTGAGCACGGCGATGTGATAGGCCAGCAGCTGGAGGGGCACCACCGCCAGCAACGGCGAGAGCATCTCGAGCGTCTCCGGCACGAAGATAACGTGGTCGGCACGCCGCCGCACCGCCTCGTCACCCTTCGAGGCGATCGCGAGGATGCGCCCCTTGCGGGCCCGGACCTCCTCCATGTTGGAGATGATCTTGTCGTAGGCGGAGTCGCGCAGGCAGATGAAGACGACGGGCATGTTCTCGTCGATCAGCGCGATCGGGCCGTGCTTCATCTCGGCCGCTGGATAGCCCTCGGCATGGATGTAGGAGATCTCCTTCAACTTGAGCGCGCCCTCGAGCGCCACCGGGAAGTTCACGCCGCGCCCCAGGTAGAGGAAGTTGTTGTGGTGGGCGTACTCCTCGGCGATCTGCCGGATGTAGCCGGAGCTCTTCAGCACCTTCTCGATCTTCTCGGGAATCGACAGCAGCTCCGCGACCAGCTGGCGCCCCTCCTCGCGTGACATCGTCTTCAGCCGGCCGAGCAGCAGCGTCAGGATCGCGAGCACGGCCACCTGCGAGGTGAAGGCCTTGGTCGAGGCGACGCCGATCTCCGGACCGGCATGGATGTAGACGCCACCGTCCGACTCGCGCGCGATCGTCGAGCCGACGACGTTGCAGATCCCGAGCGCCCGCGATCCCATGCGCCGCGCCTCGCGCATCGCCTCGAGCGTGTCGATGGTCTCTCCCGACTGGGAGATCACCAGGCTGATGGTGCCCGGGTTGACGATCGGATGCCGGTAGCGGAACTCCGAGCCGTACTCGACCTCGACCGGCATCCGCGCGTGCTCCTCGAGCATGTACTCGCCGATCAGGCCGGCGTGCCACGACGTCCCGCAGGCCATGATGATGCAGCGCTCGACGGCGCGCAGCTCGGCATCGCTCATGTTGAGGCCACCGAGATGCGCCGTGCCCTCGGCCGGCACCAGACGGCCGCGAATGGCATTGCGGATCGATTGCGGCTGCTCGAAGATCTCCTTGAGCATGAAGTGGTCGTAGCCCTGCTTCTCGACCATCTCGAGATCCCAGTCGATCTCGCAGATCTCCTTCTGGATCTTCTTGCGGGCGACGTTGGTCGTCTTGAAGCCCCTGGAGCTGATGACCGCCATCTCGCGATCGTCCAGGTAGACGACGTGGCGCGTGTGGCGCAGGATCGCCGCCGCGTCCGAGGCGACGAAGTTCTCGCCGTCGCCGATCCCGAGGAGCAGCGGACTGCCGTTGCGTGCACAGACGATCCGGTCCGCATCGGTCGACGACAGCACCGCGATCCCGTACGCGCCCTCGACGCACTCGAGCGCCTTGGCGACCGCCTCCTCGAGGTCGCCGTTCATGTACTTGCCGATCAGGTGGGCGAGGACCTCCGTGTCGCTCTCCGAGGTGAAGCGACTCCCATCCTCCTCGAGCCGCCGCCGGAGGAACTCGAAGTTCTCGATGATGCCGTTGTGGACGACGGCGATCGTGCCGCTCTGGTCGTGGTGCGGATGCGCGTTCCGCGAGGTGGGTGCACCGTGGGTGGCCCAGCGCGTGTGGGCGATGCCGATCGTGCCGCGGGGGCGGTTGCCGTTCAGCTGCTCCTCGAGCTTGCAGATCTTGCCCGCCTCCTTGGTGGTCAGGAGGGCGCCATCGCTCACGACACTGATGCCGGCGGAGTCATAGCCGCGGTACTCGAGGCGCTTGAGCCCCTCGACGAGGATGTCGACGCAATCCTGCTTGCCGACGTAGCCAAGGATGCCGCACACGATCGCTTCCTCCGGGTGAGGTGGGGCCTCACGCTCCAGCCTAGCACAGGTGGCCTGAGCGGGATCCCAGGATACGCCGGAACCGGCCTTCCAGCAACGAGTTGGCGCTGCCGCGCGGTCACCGGCCGGGCCCGCCGGCGACCGTCCCGGGAGGCGCTAGGAGCGGGAGACCTCGGTACCCAGGGCGATGGCCCGCTCGACCAGCCGCTGGGCCTCCCCGGACTCGCGCGCCTCGGCGATCACCCGGATGATCGGCTCGGTATTGGACCTTCTCAAGTGGACCCAGCTGGACTCCCAGAGCACCTTGACGCCGTCGGTCCGGTCGATCCGTCCATCCGGCTGCTCGTCCGCCAGCCGAGCAGCGATGCGGTCCGGCTCCACCGAGCCGGCCGGCAGCTTGGCCTTGACCATGACCGTGCGCGGGATGGTCTCGGCCAGGCTCTCGAGGGTGCCGGCCCAGTCCGTCAGGTGCTGGAGCACGATGGCGGCACCGGTGCTGGCGTCGCGCGCCAGACCGACGGCCGGCAGGATGACCCCGCCGTTGCCCTCGCCGCCGATCACCGCCTGGTGGCGGCGGATGCCGTCGACGACGTGCGCCTCTCCCACCGGCGTCCGGTGTACCGTGCCTCCGAAGCGCTGCGCCACCGCCTCGATCGCCATCGAGGTCGAGACATTGGTGACGATCGCGCCGCCGCCGGTGCGCTTCAGGACGAACTGCGCCGCCAGCGGCAGCGTCAGCTCCTCGCCGAGCGCCCGGCCGGCCCCGGTCACCAGCGACAGCCGGTCGACGTCGGGGTCGGTGGCGAGCCCCACGTCGGCCCCGAGGTCCACGACGCGCGCACAGAGCTCGTGCAGGTGCCCTGCCACCGGCTCGGGGCCGCGCGCGAAGAGACCCGTCGGCTGGCAGTGCATCTCGACGACCTCGGCGCCGAGACGGCGGCAGAGCTCCGGCAGGATGACGCCCCCGGCTCCGTTGGCACAATCCACGACCACCCGCAGCTTCCGGCGCTGGACCGCGTCACGATCGAGGTACGGCAGCGCGAGGATCCGGGTCAGGTGGCGCTCGGTCGCCGAGTCGTCGGTCCGGGCACGGCCAAGCCCATCGTAGCGGCGGAAGGCGAAGCGGTCCTCGTCGAAGACACGCAGCAGCTCGGCGATCGCGTCGCCGAGCAGGAAACAGCCGTCGCCACCGATGAACTTGAGCGCGTTCCAATCGGCCGGGTTGTGGCTGGCGGTGACGGCGATGCCGCCCGCGCCGCCGAGCTCGCGCACCATGTTCTGCACGGTGGGGGTCGCGACGACCCCGATCACCGTCGCGTCGCAGCCGACCGAGCGCAGACCGGCGACGACCGCGTCCTGCATCACCGGTCCCGAGACCCGCGAGTCACGGCCGACGACGATCGTCCCTGGTCCGAGCAGGGTGCCGAGCGCGGCGGCCAGCCCGCTCGCCACCGGGACCGTCAGCCCCTCGCCGACCACGCCACGTGCACCGGACACCGACGCGATCAGCGCAGCGGGGCGCTCCATGGAAACCTCCAGGAGAGGGTGTGCGGGGCCCCTGGCAAGCTGGAGCTGGTGAGCGGATTCGAACCGCTGACCTACGCATTACGAGTGCGTTGCTCTACCAGCTGAGCTACACCAGCTCCTCGTGGGACGTCGCGTCCCGCCTTGCGAGGGGCCCCGGCATCGGGGTCGGGATCGGCGCGCGCCGGCGGTCCCCGGACCGTCCAGCGATGCCGTCCCGAGTGCTCGTGGGCGCCGACCGCCTGCGCGGAACGCGCGGCCGGATGCCGGCGCCAAGAGGTGGTGCGACCCCCCGGAGTCGAACCGGGGACACACGGATTTTCAATCCGTTGCTCTACCAACTGAGCTAGGGTCGCAGATTGCCCGAAAACGGACCAACGGGTTGTACCACAGGGCCGGAGGGCGGTCAAGATGGCCCTCCCGGCGCGGTGAGGTCGAGGCCGCGGGTGGCGGGTTGTGCGGCCACGTCGCCGGTGAGGACCTCGCTGGCGGGCACCTCTCCCGCAGGGCCTCCGACCGGCGGTACCGGCAGGGACGGCCAGGTCACGCGCGCTCCGGGGGCGCCGCGACGGCGCCGCGGGGCGCCGCATGGCCGATCACGTGCGGGGTCGCCGGCCGCCGGCCTCAGCCCGGCGGCGACGTCAACAGCTCGTCGATGACGCGGTGAAGCTCGCTCGTGTCCGACGATTTGACGACGTACGCATCCGCCCCCCAGGTCGAGAAGTCGGCCTTGAACGATGGGTAGGCGGTGTTGATCACCACCGGCACCGATCGCAGACGGCGGCGGATCTCGCCCAGCACCTCGAGCCCGTCCATCGGTTCCATCTTGATGTCGAGCACGATCAGGTCGGGCGGCGCGGGCGGCCGGCGATCGATGGCCGCCAGCGCGGCGGCGCCATCGAGCGCGTTCTCCACCTCGTGCCCCTCGCGCCGGAGCTCGGTCGCGTAGAGCAGCCCGAGGTGGGGGTCGTCCTCGATGATCAGGATTCTCGCCATGTCTGCACGTCCTCCCTCCGCGACCTGAGGCTATCCCACACTGTCCTCGCGACCCTCCGCGCCGGCTCCCCGCTCGCGCCGTCGCTGCGGCGTCGGGTCCGCCGCCGGTGGCACCCGTCGCGCGCCGTCGATCGGCTCCCGCTGCGCCCCGTCGGGCGCCGCGGGCGGATCGAGGACCCCGCGTCGATCGACCATCCGGTGCCGCCGATCGGCAACCTGGCGCCGATCGCGATGACCGCGCAGCGGCAGGATGACCGTGAAGATCGCTCCCCACTCACCGCCGCTGCGAGCCCGGATCTGTCCTCCGTGCTCGCGCACGATCTGGTGGGCCACCGCCAGCCCGAGGCCGGTGCCGCCCTGCTTCGAGCTCGCGAACGGCACGAACAGCCGGTCGAGCATGGCGCCCGGGATCGGTTCGCCGTCGGTCGCCACCTCGAGCGTCACGTGGGTGCTCATCGCCTGCGTCTGGATGCGCAGCCGTCCCCCATCCGGCAGGGAGTCGATCCCGTTCTGCACCAGGTTCAGCACCACCTGCTTCATGTGATCGGCATCGAGAAGCAACCGCGGCAACCGGTCGCCCAGCTTCTGGAGGATCCGCACCCGGTGCTGGCCGGCGTTCTCGTACATCAGCTCGAGCACCTCGCGCACGATCCCGTTCAGATCGCAGAGTCCGAGCTTCGGGCGCGACATCGCCAAGCAGTCGAGCTGGCTGTTGAGGATCCGTTCCAGGCGCCGGGTCTCGTCGACGATGACCTCCGCGGCGCGGCGCTCGCCGGTGCCCTCGGCGAAGTGCGGGACCAGGAGGCGCGCGAAGCCACCGATCGACGCCAGGGGGGTGCGGATCTCGTGCGATACCTTGGCGCTCATCTCTCCGAGCGCCGCCAGGGTTTCCAAGCGCGCCCGGATGGTCTCGGCCTCGCGCAGTCGCTGCTCGGTGCGGCGGATGCGCCGGAAGAGGCGCGCGTTCTGGATGGCGATGGCCGCCTGGTCGGCGAGCAGCGTCAGGATCTCCTGATCGTCGAGATCGAAGCCTTCAGGCCCTTCAAGACGGCCGCCCAGCGCCCCGACCGCGATCGCCCCGACCACCTGTTCCTGGGTCGTGAGCGGCACGCAGAGCACCGTGCCCTCGGTCCCTTCACCACCGCCGGACGGGGCCGAGGCCGTGACCGGTGCCGCCAGCTGGATGGCGCGCTGCGCGATGCGGCCGATCGCCTCGAGCCGGCGGCCCTCGAGATGCGTCGCCGCCTCGCCATGCCGGGCGACCACCTTCACCGTGGGCGACGTCTCCCGGCATAGCCAGACCGTGGACCAGTCGGCACCGATCAGCTGCGCCGAGGTCTCCGCAATCAGCTCGAGCTCGCGATCGAGCTCGGTGGTCGAGAGAATCCCCTTGGTGATCTCGTGCAGCCGGCCGCGCTCGGCGAGCCGCTGGCTGACGCGCGCATGCTCGAGCGCCCGTTCCATGGCAACGCCCGCGTGGCGGCCGAGGCTGGTCAGGAGATCGACGTCCTCGTCACGGATCGGATTGCCGCTGAATCGGTTGTCGGCGACCACCACCCCGACCACGCGGTCCCGACCGCAGAGCGGCACCGCCACCAGCGCCGTCGTACCGAGCAGCTCCTCCAGCTGACGCGGGACACGGGCCGCGCCGCCGTGGCGATCGGCGCGCATCGCGGCGCGCTCGAGCGCCGCGTCGGCGACGAACGAGGCACCGGCCGCGAGCGGGAAGCAGAGCGCCTCGACGCGGCGCTCGAACTCGCCGGTCCGCGGTCGCGCCGCGGTGGCGATGTGCACCATGTGCTCGAACCGCTCGAGGGGACCCGAGTGGTCGAGGCGCGGATCGGCCTCGAGCTGTGCCCAGATCGACGACGCCTCCTCGCCGCTCAGCGGACCCACCGCCGACCAGCCCACCAGCTCGTCGCGCCGCAGCCGGCTGCGCAGCAGGACCGCCCGGTTGAAGCCGAGGGCGCTGCCGGCGGTGACCGCGGTCAGCACCACGCGGATGATCTCGTCGATGTCGAGCGTGCGATGCAGGAAACCGGTGATCTTGAGGAGCAGTGCGTACTCGCGCAGCTCGTTCCGGAGCACCGTGATGCGGTCGGGCTCCGCGGCGTCGGCGCCGGCCGCCGCCGCATCGGATCGCGCGGTGTCGGTGGAGGGCTCACCGGCGACTGGATCGCCCGGTCCAGCGGCACCGTCGGCGGCGTACGGCTCGATGCTGTCGCGCCCTGCCTGGCTCATGCGTCTCGGAGCCCCCGGGGGGCGGTGGGCGGCGCACGGGGCGGCGCCGGCGCCACGGGAGGAGTCCAGCGCCGTCATTATGGGGAGCGCCCGGATCGACGGTCAACGTGATTCCCGGCATCGACCGGGCGGCTGGCGGACCGTCACGCGCCCGAGCCACCACGGCGCCGGTCGGGGTCATCCTCTCCCGGATCATCCGGCCCGCCACTGGCGGTGCCGCCCTCCGTGACCACGGCATCGGTGGTCAGCAGGAGCCCGGCGATCGACGCCGCATTGCGCAGCGCGCTGCGCACCACGAGCGCCGGATCGACGATGCCGGCCCGGTCGAGATCCTCGAAGCGACGCGTCGCGGCATTGAACCCCATGCTGCCCGGCAGCGCGCGCACGCGCTCGACGACCTCCGCCCCGGGCATGCCGGCGTTGACCGCCAGGCGGCGGAGCGGCTCGGCGAGCGCCTGTCGGACCGTGTCGATCCCCGTCGCCTCGTCACCGGTCACCTCGAGATCATCCAGGGCGTGTGCCGCACGCAGGAGTCCGACGCCGCCACCGGTCACCACGCCCTCGGCCAGCGCGGCGCGCGTGGCCGCCAACGCGTCATCAAAGCGCGCGCGCTGTGCGCGGAGAGCGACCGCGGTCGGCGCCCCGACCCGGATCACGGCGACGCCGGCGGCGAAGCGTGCGAGCCGCTCGCGGAGTGCGCGCTGGCGCGTGGCGTCGGACGCCGCCGCGGCGAGCGCGGTCTCGAGCGCCCGGCGCTGAGCGGTGCGGCCGACCTCGGGCCCGGCGCCGTCGATCACCGTCGTCGTCTCCTTGTCGACCACGACGCGCCGGGCTCGGCCGAGCGCATCGAGCCCGGCGTCCTCGAGCCTCTGACCAGCCCGGGTGTCGATGACCCGGGCCCCGGTCAGCACCGCCAGGTCCTCGAGCGCCCAGGTGCGCGTCTCGCCGAAGCCGGGCGCCCGGATGGCGGCGATCCGCAGGCGTCCGCGCAGCGCGTTGACGACCAGTGTCGCGAGCGCATCGCCATCGATTGCCTCGGCCACGATGAGCAGCGGCGCTCCCCGCTCGGCGACCCGCTCGAGGACCGGCACCAGCTCGGCGAGCGCCGTGATGCGCTGCGCGCAGAGCAGCAGATGGGCGGGCTCCAGCGTCACCTCGAGCCGCTCGGCATCGGTCACGAAGTACGGCGACAGGTAGCCGCGATCGAGGCGCGTGCCGCCGGTCACCGAGAGCGTCGACTCGAGGCCACGGCCAGCCTCGACGCTCACCACACCGTCGCGCCCGACGCGGTCGATCGCCTCGGCGATCAGGCGTCCGACCGCCGGATCATGACCCGCGGCCACGCTCGCCACCTGGGCGATGCCGGAGGGGTCCTCGACCCGGCGCGCGCTGTGGCCGAGCGCCGCGCAGACCGCATTCACCCCCCGCTCGACGCCCCGCCGGAACGCCGCCGGGCGCGCGCCCGCAGCAATCTGCCGGAGACCGCCGATCACGATGGCACGGGCCAGCACCATGGCGGTCGTGCTGCCGTCGCCGGCATCCTGGCGCGTCTTCGCCGAGACCTCCTTGAGGAGCTGGGCACCGAGGTTCTCGATCGGGTGCTCCAGCTCGAGGTCGCGCGCGATGGCGTCTCCGGCACTGGCGATGGTGGGCGGAGCGTACGGACTGCCGAGCAGCACCGTCCGCCCGCCGGGACCGAGCGTGGCGCGGACGGCGCGCGCCACCTGATCGACGCCGCGGCTCAGCGCTCCGCGCGCATCGGAGTCGAAGGCGAGATGCTTGGGCGACATCGACTCGGGCTCTCCGTGAACGTGTCTCTAGTCGGTGGTCGGTGACGGGCGCCCGCGTGCCAGGCGCCCGGCCACCAGGCGCATGCCGTGCAGCGTCAGACACGGGTCGACGACGTCGATCGCGTGACACGCGGCGCGCACCAGTCCGGCATCGCCGCCGGTGGCAATGACACAGGGCGCGGCATCGAGCTCGGCGGCGATCCGCTCGACCAGCCCGTCGATCAGGATCGCCGCCCCCAGCACCAGCCCCGATTGGATCGACGTCGTCGTCGTACGTCCGATCGCCGACGCGGGAAGCTCGAGCTCGACGCGCGGCAGCCGGGCGGCACGCCGGAACAGCGCATCGGCGGCGGTGCGAATGCCGGGAGCGATCGCTCCGCCCAGGTACTCGCCGGACGCCGACACGACGTCGAAGGTGATCGCGGTGCCGAGGTCGACGACGATCGCCGGAAGGCGGTGACGCTCGGCGGCCGCGACGGCGTTCGCGAGCCGGTCCGGACCGACCTGCGAGGGATCCAGGTAGCGGATCGGCACGCCGAGGTCGAGGCCGCTGTCGACCACCCATGGCGCCCGTCCCGAGGCGCCCTCCAGGGCGGTCACGAAGCTCTGGGTCAGGATCGGCACGACACTGCAGACGATGGCGGCGCTGCCCGTCAGGTCGACCGCCGCCTCCCCGGCAAGTGCCACGAGGAGGTGGCGGATCTCGTCGGCGGTCCGGTCGAGGGCGCTCGACACGCGCCAGTCGGCGAGCAGGGTCTCGCCGGCGAAGGCACCGACCTGGGTCGTCGAGTTGCCGATGTCGACGGCGACAAGATCGGCGCGGCGTGACGTCGCGTCGCGGCTCTGGCCGTGGGGCTGCTGGCGTTGGTTCATGCTCGATGCTCCTCGCCGCCGCCGGGGGGATCACGGAGCGGGCCCGACCGGGGCGCCGGTGACGCGTCTGGCACCCGATCGTCGGGCGCCGCCAGGCCGTCGGCAAGTCGGTGGACGGTGCTGGCCGGCCGTCTCGGTGTCGGCGGCGGGGCTGCGCTCGCGCTGCCGGCGCCACCGCCGGCGTGCGTGTCCTCTTCCGCGTCCACCGCGCCGGCTGTACCACTGCCTGCACCACTGCCTGCGCCACCGCCGCCGTCGTCGTCGCCACCGCCGCCGTCGTCGTCGTCGCCGCCGCCACCGCCGCCGCCGCCTTCATCGCCACCACCGTCGCCACCGCCTCCGCCGCCGTCGTCGTCGTCGCCGCCGTCCGCGTCGCGATCGTCCTCGTCGAGCTCGGCTGCCTCGCGCGCGCGACGCTCGCGCCGACGCCGGGCCACGACCCGCGACACGGCGATCGACACGAAGTAGAGCCCCGTCACCGGAAGTCCGAGCACCAGCTGCGAGGCGGCGTCGGCCGGAGTCAGCACCGCCGAGGCCAGGAAGATGATGAGGACGGCGTAGCGCCAGCGGTTGACCAGCCACTCCGGGGTCACGATCCCGAGGTGGGTCAGGACCGCGATCAGGAGCGGCATCTGAAAGACCAGGCCGCAGGCCAGGCACAGCTTGAGAACGAACCCGAGGAGGGCGCCGATGGCGATGGTCGGCGTCAGGCTGCCGGTGCCGAAGGCGAGCAGGATGGCGATGACGATCGGCACCAGCGTGACCAGCGCGAAGGCGACCCCGGCATAGAACAGGCAGGTCGAGGCGATGGTCAGCGGCAGGAAGGCGCGGCGCTCGCTCTCGAGCAGGCCGGGCACGATGAAGCGCCAGATGCGCCAGGAGATGAACGGCAGCGCCACGATCAGGGCGACGGTCAGCGCCACCTTGAGGCGACTGGTGAAGGCCTCGGCCGGGCTCAGGAAGACGACCGGCACGCCGTCGGGAACGGTGTGCTCGATCAGCAGGTCGAGCACCGGCGCCGACAGCGGCCAGCCGGCGGCGAAGGCGACGGCCAGTGCGACGAGGCTCAGGATGATGACGCCGCGCAGCTCCTCGAGGTGCTCGAGGAAGCTCATCTCCTTCTGGTCGCCGGAGCCGCTCACGAGTCCCCCGGCTCCCCCGGGTCGGTGCGATTCAGCAGCGACTTGAGCTCGTCCATGAACTCGGCCGGGTCCTTGAAGCGCCGGTAGACCGACGCGAAGCG
>JASFRE010000008.1:0-23968 GCA_050115055.1 Candidatus Eiseniibacteriota bacterium
ACCGGAGACGAAGCGCGCGTCCGCCAGGATCTTCCGGTGCACCGGGATCGTCGATTTGACGCCCTCGACCGTGAACTGCTCGAGCGCGTCCAGCATGCCGAGGCGCGCCGTCTCCCGATCGGGGCCCGCGACGATCAGCTTGGCGATCATCGAGTCGTAGTAGGGCGGGATGCGATAGCCGTCGCGCACGTGGGAGTCGACCCGCACCCGGACGCCCGCGGCCCGCTCCGGCGGCGCGAAGCGGGTGACGACGCCCGGCGAGGGTTTGAAGCCGTCGAACGGGTCCTCGGCGTTGACCCGGCACTCGATGGCGTGTCCACGGAGGACGATCGCCTCCTGGCGCCAGTCGAGCGCCTGGTTGGCCGCCACGCGGATCTGCGCCTCGACGAGATCGAGACCGGTCACCATCTCGGTCACCGGATGCTCGACCTGCAGGCGCGTGTTGACCTCCATGAAGTAGAGGTGACCGTCCGGATCGCGCAGGAACTCCATGGTCCCGGCGCCGACGTAGCCGATGGCTCGCACGCCCTCGCAGACCCGCGCCCCCATCTCGGCACGCCGTGCGGCGTCGATCACCGGCGACGGCGACTCCTCGACCAGCTTCTGGTGGTTGCGCTGCACCGAGCACTCGCGCTCGCCGAGGTGCACGGCGTGGCCGAAGGCGTCGGCCATGAACTGGAACTCGATGTGCCGGCCGCCCTCGATGAACTTCTCGATGTAGAGGCCGGGATTGCCGAAGGCCTTCAGCGCCTCGAGCCGTGCCGCCTCGAACTGGTCGCCGAAGGTGTCGGCGTCGCGACAGACGCGCATGCCCTTGCCGCCGCCGCCGGCGGTGGCCTTGAGGAGCACCGGGAAGCCCATCTCGCGGGCCAGCGCGAGCGCCTGGTCGGCGCGGCCGACGAGCCCCTCCGAGCCCGGCACCACCGGTAGGCCGGCGGCCTGCATGGTGCGGCGCGCGGTCGCCTTGTCGCCCATCAGCCGGATGACGCGCGGCGGTGGCCCGATGAAGGAGAACTTCATCTGGTGGCACATCTCGGCGAACAGCGCGTTCTCGGCCAGGAAGCCGTAGCCGGGGTGGATCGCCTTCGACTCGGTCTGCTCGGCCGCCTGCAGGATGGCGGTCATGTCGAGATAGCTCTCGGCACTCTTGCCGCCGCCGACGCAGACCACCTGGTCGGCCTCATCGAGGTGTGGCGACCCCGCGTCGGCAGTCGAGTGCACCGCCACCGACTCGATGCCGAGCTTCCGGCAGGCGCGGATCACGCGGAGCGCGATCTCGCCCCGGTTGGCGACCAGGATGCGCTTGAACATGGGCGTTCCCGTGGGTTCGGCCGGCCGTGACTGCACGGCGCCGCGTCACGCGCGCCGTCGGGCGCCGCCCCGGCGCCGCCCCGGCGCCGCCCCGGCGCTGCGACACGCCGGCGCCGCGTCACGCGCCGCCCCGGCGCTGCGACACGCCGGCGCCGGCTAGCTCGATCCGGCGCGCTCGATCCACCAGCCCGGCTTGCGGCGCTCGAGGAAGGCGGTCATGCCCTCCTGACCCTCGTCCGCGATCCGGAGCCGCGCGATCACCTCCGCCGTGTAGGGGCCGGCCTCCTCGAGCGACTGCTCGACGACGTCGCGCACCATGCGCTTGGCGGTGGCCTGCGCCTCCGGGCCGCCGGTCAACAGCATGTCGACATAGCGATCGACCTCGCCGTCGAGCTCCGCGTCCGGCACCACCGTGTTGACCAGCCCGCACTCGAGCGCCCTCGCCGCCCCCAGCCGCTCGCCGGTCAGGAAGTACTCGCGGCCGTGGCGCTCGCCGACGCGCTTCAGCACGAACGGCGAGATGCAGGCCGGCACCAGGCCGATCTTCACCTCCGAGAAGCTGAAGACGGCGGACTCGGCGGCGATCGCGATGTCCGTGACCGCGACCAGCCCCGTGCCGCCGCCGATCGCCGCGCCGTTCACGCGACCCACCACCGGCCGCGGGAAGTCGTAGATCTCCCGCATGAGATGGGCCAGCCCCAGCGCGTCCTCCAGATTCTCGTCGAAGGAGTAGCCGACCATCTTCCGCATCCAGTGGACGTCGGCACCGGCGCAGAACGCCTTCCCCTCGCCGGTCAGGACCACGACTCGCACGTCGGCCTGGCGGCGCAGGGCGCCGAAGACCTCGCGGAGCTCGCGGATCATGACCTCGTTGAAGGCGTTCCGGATGTCGGGGCGTGCCAGGACGACGCGCGCCACCGGTCCGTCACGCTCGAGGCGGATGGTGTCGTAGCTCTCGCTCACGTGTCGTGGCTCCCGCCTAGACCGGTACCGCCTTGTAGCCGTACTGGATGGCGCCGGCGGCGCCGTCGTCGTAGATGCGACGGAACTCGAGCTTGACCCGCTGACCGACCTCGAGCTGACCCTCCTGCCAGTCGACGACCTGCATGGTGATGCGCGGTCCGTCGTCCATCTCGACCACCGCCACCGCGTACGGCGCCTGGTCCTTGAACGGCGCCGGCGGCACGCGGATGATCGTGTGGGTCAGGATCTTGCCAGTGCGCTGCATGCGTCGCGTCTCGAAGTCGCGTCCTCCGCAGGCGTCGCAGACCAGCCGGGCCGGGAAGTGCCACTTGCCGCACTTCGTGCAGACCCCGGCCTCGTAGCGGTAGCGTCGCGGATACTCGCGCCATGCCCTCGCGGTCGGCATCACAACACCTCCATGATGTGCACGACGCTCGATGCGCCGGTGCCGCCCATGTTCTGCGTCATCCCGACACGCGCGTTCTTGACCTGGCGATCGCCGGCCTCGCCCCGCAGCTGCTCGACGACCTCGACCACCTGCGCGACGCCGGTGGCGCCGACCGGGTGCCCCTTCGACTTGAGGCCGCCCGAGGGGTTGATCGGGATGCGGCCGTCGATCGCCGTCTCGCCGGCCTCGACCGCCTTGCCGCCCTTGCCCTTCTCGACGAAGCCGAGGTCCTCGGAGACCAGGATCTCGGCGATCGTGAAGCAGTCGTGCACCTCGCAGAGATCGATGTCCTTCGGCGTCTTCCCGGCCATGGTGTAGGCCTGCTCGCCGGCCTTCCGGACCGCCGCCAGTGACGTGAGGTCGGGACGCGCGTGATAGGCGATCGTGTCGGTGGCGTGACCGATGCCGAGGATCTTGACCGGGGCGTGCTTCGCCAGCTTCTTCGCCTGGTCGGCCGGGCAGAGGATGACCGCCGCCGCGCCGTCGGTGATCGGCGAGCAGTCGAGAATGTGCAGCGGGTCGGCCACCAGCACCGAGCCGAGCACCTGCTCGACCGTCACCTTCATCGGGAACTGGGCGACCGGGTTCTTCGAGCCGTTCAGGTGGTTCTTGGCCGCCACCGCCGCCAGCTGGCGCGAGGTGGTGCCGTACTGGTGCATGTGGGCGACCGCCATCATGGCGTAGAGCCCGGGGAAGGTGACGCCGTTGAACGACTCCCACTCCTGGTCGGCAGCCGTCGCCAGGGCGTAGGTGGCCTCGTCGCCGCCGACGTCGTTCATCTTCTCGACGCCGCCGACCAGCACGATGTCGCTGGCACCGCTCGCCACCTCGAGGAAGCCGGCGCGCATGGCGACGCCACCCGACGCGCAGGCCGACTCGACGCGCGTCGCCGGCACCGGGCAGCGCCCCAGGTAGTCGGCCATCAGCGGCCCCAGGTGCTCCTGTCCGACGAACAGGCCGCTCGACATGCAGCCCACGTACATCGAATCGATCCGGTCGACCCCCGCGTCCTCGATGGCGGCCAGGGCGGAGTCGACGAAGATGTCGCGGATGGACTGCTCCCAGAGCTCCCCGCACTTCTTGATACCCACTCCGATAATCGCGACGTCTCGCATGACTCCCTCCTAGTCCGCCTTCAGGATCTTCTTCCGGAACTTGGCATAGGCGCCGTACTCCAGGTAGATCTGATCGTGATCGAGCATCTTGCGAGTGTGCACGGCGCGGTCCTGCACCTCGAGGATGCGATCGGTCACCGTGTAGATGAAGGAGTCGCTACCGGAGCCGGACCCGTAGGAGCACATGAAGATCTTGTTGCCGGGCTTGGCGATGTCGAGGATGGCGGTGAGACCGAGCGGCGAGGCACCCGAGTAGGTGTTGCCGAGGGTCGGCACCAGCCAGCCGGTCTCGAGCTGCTCGCGCTTGAAGCCGAGCATCTTGCCGACGCGCATCGGGAACTTGCCGTTCGGCTGGTGGAAGACGGCGAAGTCGAAGTCCCCGGGCTTCATCTTGGCCTTCTCGAGCAGCGCCTTCGAGGCGCCGATCGTGTGCTTGAAGTAGGCCGGCTCGCCGGTGAACCGCCCGCCGTGTTGGGGATAGTGCTCGTGCTCCCGCCGCCAGAAGTCAGGTGTGTCGGTCATGTAGGAGTGGGTGTGATCGACGGTGGCGATCAGGTTGCCGTTGCCGTCGTCCCGCCCGAAGATGAATGCTGCCGCCCCCGCCGCCGCCGAGTACTCGAGCGCGTCGCCGGGCGCCCCCTGCGAGGTGTCGGCGCCGATCGCCAGGCCGTAGTCGATGTAGCCCGACTTGACGAGACCGGTCACCACGAACATCGCCTCCGAGCCGGCCTTGCAGGCGAACTCGAAATCGGCGACGTGGACGTGCGGCGTGGCGCCGATCGCCTCGCCGACCACCGTGCCCGACGGCTTGACCGCGTAGGGGTGCGACTCCGAGCCGATGTAGATCGCTCCCAGGTCCGCCGCGTCGATGCCGGCCGCGCGATCGAGGGCGTTGCGTGCCGCCTCGACCGACAGCGTGATGACGTCCTGGTCCGGGCCCGGCACCGACTTCTCGCGGAGCTCGAGTCCCTTCTTGTAGCTCGGCGCATCCGCGCCCCACACCTTGGCGATCTCCTCCACCTTGATGCGATGGCGTGGAATGTAAGCGCCGTACCCGATGATACCTACGGTCATGCCTCCACTCCTTGGGGATCCTGGATCGGGTCGTGCGAACCGGCTCGCGGGGTCGCGGTGAGACGCGCGGACGCGCGCCGGACGTGCGCGGCGCGGCGAACGCGCCCGCAGAATCTACTCTCCGGGTCACCATGCGTCAACGACTTCCAGGCCGCGCCGTCACGCCGAACGCGGCATGGTGGCGCGGTTTAGGCGCGTCGAGCGCCACCCCGGCGGCGGCCTTTCCCGTGGCGTCCTGGCGAGCCGCCGGGTACGATGGGGGCGATGCGGACGGTCGAGCGCCGCGCCGCGATCTCTCCCGGCTGCCGTCACCGACACCCATGACCCGTTGCCTCTTCGCCAGCGATCTCCACGGCCAGGTCGAGCTCTACCGCAAGCTCCTCGACGCGATCCGCGCCGAGCGTCCGGCGGCGGTCTTCCTGGGCGGCGATCTCCTGCCGACGCTCCTCGAGATGACGGGCGCCACCGGGCTCACCGTCGATCCCGGCAACTTCGTGCACGGCTTCCTCGGGCAGGCGCTCGACGCCCTGCGCCAGGAGCTCGGACCGGCCTACCCGCGCATCTTCGTCATCATGGGCAATGACGATCCACGCACGGAGGAGTCGTCCTTTCTCGATCTCGCCGCTTCTGGCCTCTGGACCTATGTGCAGGATCGCGTGGTGCCGCTCGGGCGCTATCGCGTGCACGGGTACGCCTACGTGCCGCCCACCCCGTTTCAGCTCAAGGACTGGGAGCGCTACGATGTGTCGCGCTACGTCGATCCGGGCTGCGTTTCGCCGGAGGCCGGGCAGCGGAGCGTCCCCGAGGCGGCCCACGTGACGCGCTACGCCACCATCCAGGCCGACCTCGATTCACTGGCGGGCGATGCCTCGCAGGACAACGCCGTCTACCTGTTCCACTCGCCGCCTTACCGGACGCGCCTGGATCGCGCCGCCCTCGACGGTCGGCTGATCGACCATGTGCCCGTCGATGTGCACGTCGGCTCGATCGCCATCGCGCGCTTCATCGACGCCCGCCAGCCGCTCGTCACGCTGCACGGCCACGTGCACGAGTCGGCCCGCCTGACCGGCTCCTGGCGCGACCGACGCGGCCGGACCGAGCTCTTCTCGGCCGCCCACGACGGACCGGAGCTGGCGCTGATCCGCTTCACGCTGGAGGATCTGCCGGCGGCGAGCCGCGATCTTCTGTAGGGGCTTCCCCGGTCGCCACGGCGCGTCGGCGCAGCTCGAGCGGACGGGCCGCGTCGGTCACCGCGCCGATCTTGACCGCGAAGCTGGTCCGCCGCTCGATGTCCTCGTCGGTGACGAGATGCACGTCGAGCAGGCCGTCGCTCCGGTAGCCGGTGCGCAGGTAGTTGAACTCGGCGAGCGAGCGGCTCCAGCCGTCGAGCCACAGGAGGAGCGCGCCGCGCTGCTCTGGCGTGCCGCGTACGTGTACGAGGAGGTCGATGTCGCTGTTCGGGCCAGCGTTGCCGTTCTTGGTGCTGCCGAAGAGATAGAACGCCTCGACCCCGAAGCGCTCGGCGTCGAGCTGCGCGGCGATCGTCTCGGCCATGCGCTGCCGCCAGCGCCAGTGGTCGTCGGAGGCGGCGTCGGCAACCGGTGCGGCGCCACCGCCGTCGGTCGCGGCTCTCCGGCCACCCGGCGCGTGCGCCACGACGGTCCGCATCGAGGAGCCGGTCGCGCTCCGTTCGTCGAGCAATGCGACGACCTGTTCGAGATCGGCGTTCATCAGGACGCGCAGAATGCAACCGTCCGAGGTCTGCGGCACGTCGATCACGCGCAGAGTGTCGGCCAGGTGTCCGAACTCGGGCAGCATCTCGATCAGGACGTTGCGCGAGCGTGTGAGAAACGCCTCGTCGAAGATCGACTCGGGGTCATCCGGGTAGAGCGGGATGTAGCGGATGTTCGACTCGACGAGGTCCTGGAAGAAGTGGGTTCCGAACGAGAGCTCCGGCAGATAGCCGCCCTTCTGGCGCGCCACCTCGACGAGGGCGGCCGTGTTGCTGATGTCCGAGTAACGGACGCTGACGCCCAGGCGAATGTCGCCGCGGCTGCCCCACCGCCCCGGACCGATCAGGATGAACTGCCGTCGTGGCAGGAGCTGGTTCAACCGGCCGACCGCGCGCCCGACGTCACGCATCGCCTGGACGCTGGTCAGGTCGCCATAGTGCTCCGGGTCGACGTAGACGATGTGCGTGATCTCCGGCACGCGGCCATCCGAGACGTTGCGGCGGCTCGAGAAGACGATCCGCTCGCGCGGCAGGTCGGGAGGGATCGGCGTCGGCGCGCTCTCCTCGCCGTAGCTCTGGGAGCGGCACTGCACGAGGTAGAAGTCGATGCCATCCGAGGCGAACTCGACGTCCACCGGTGATTGCAGCCCCTCGCGCAGCACCTCGAGAAGGGACTGCATGAGCTCGACGAACTGCGGGTCGGAGACCAGTCCCTCGAAGGTGAGGACGAAGGTGTCCTCTTGCCAGTCGGGCTCGAGCCCCATCGGCCGGCGCACCCGGTCGCCATCGACGATCGAGACGAGGTCGCGCGCCCCCGGATAGCCCTCGCCGGTCTCGCGCAGCAGCTCCTCGGCGGAGACGGTGACGAAGCGGTTCTCCTCGAGGTCGATGACGTCGAGGCTGCGGGGCGCGTAGCGGACGATCTCGTCGGTCGTGGCGTTGACCCTGAGCCCCGGCTGTCCGGGTGAGAACAGCACCGGATAGTCGTCCGCCAGGCGGTCGACCGCCCGCGTTCCGAGCCCCGGCACCATGCGCACCAGGCCATCCTCGCGCTTGATGCGCGGCGACCACCTGAACTCGTTGTTGCTGAAGGCGACGCCGGAGAAAGCCGGCAGGAAGTAGTGCCCGACGCGTTGCCCGACCACCTCCTGGATCAGGATTCCCATCTCCTCGCGGAAATCGAGCAGCCCCCGCTCGGCCCGGTACTCGATCGGATCGGGTCCGAAGACCGAGGCGTAGATCTCGGCGATGGCGTCCTGGAGTGCCGCGAGCCGTTCGCGCTTGGTGCCCTGGTTGGCCAGGAACAGGCTCTTGTACTTGCCGGAGAAGGCCGAGCCCATGCGGTCCTCGAGCAGGCTCGAGCTCCGCACGACCAGCGGCTGGCCCTCGAAGTCGTCGAGCGCCGTGGCCAGGCCCTTGACGATCTCCGGCGGGAACCGCGAGTCCTTGAAGACCTGGATGATGTGCGGATAGTCTTGCCGTACTCGCTCGATCTCCATGTACTTGCGGTTGAAGACCTCGTTGAGCCCGTTGTACTGCAGGAAGGCGAGGATGGCGTCCGACGCCACGTACCAGGTCTTGGGGATCTTGACCCGGGCGAGGACCTCGTGGTGGGCCTGTGCCTTGGCGATCACCTGCGAGGCCAGGAAGAGGCCCGCGCCCTTGCCGCCCAGCTTGCCCTGGCTGTCGGACGGGTAGATCAGATGCTGGACGAGATCGTAGAAGTCGCGGATGTCGACGTAGCGCTTCGCCACGTTGATGAAGTCGAGCTGATCGACGAGGAACCGCCGGAGCAGCGCCACGCGCAGACTCGTGCGGACCGCCATCGACAGCTGGTGCTCGTCGATGCGCTCCTCGCGATAGCGCTCGACCGCCTCGGCCATCTCGGCCAGGCCGCTGCCGGGGTTCTCGAGCGACTTGATCAGGAACGTCGATTTCTCCTCGTTGATCCACATCTGGATGTTCGAGATGATCTCGACGTCGCTCAGGTGTTTCGAGGCCAGGTCGAACACCGTGTCGGTGAGCTCCGCAATCTCCTTGCGCGGCTCGGGCTGGGTCGCGCGGCGCCGCATCGGTCGGTTCTCGTCGAGCTCGTCGCCGTCGTCGACGTGCATCGTCGAGCGGAGCAGCGCCTCGGCGGCGGCGACGCCGGTCCAGCACAGGTGGTTCAGCATCTTCCGGGTGATGCGCTGCAGGAGGGCGGGGTCGGTGCGTCGCAGGAACTCGAGGAGTACCTGCCACTGCTGCTGGTCGTGATGACTGAGGCGCGTCACCGCACTCTTCCAGCTGGCGCGGTCGCGATGGAGCTGCCGTTGCAGAACGAAGAGGCCGATACGCTCGGCGAGGGCGTGGATCAGGCGGCGCTCCTCCTTCAGGAACGGACCGTGGTCGGCACGGGGACGGAGCTCGGTGTAGAAGACGACGAGCTCGCCGATCGGCTCTCCGTGCACGCGGACCGGCGCGGCCAGGCGCCACGGGTAGTCGAGGCGCTCCGGTGGATAGAGGTTGCCACGGATCGACAGCTGCCCCCGGCAGACCTCCGGGTACATCCAGCCGCTCGGCAGGACGTCGATGAGCGCCGTGTAGACCTCGTCCGGCGAGACGTCGAGACGGTTCAGGATCTCGTCAACCCGGTAGAGGCAGTTGAGCTCCTTGGCGCGCTCCTGGAGCGAGTCGATCAGCTGCCGGGTGCTGCGATCCAGGGAGTCGTTCGCGTTCATGCTCCACCCTCGCGTGGCGCCGGGCGTGCGTTGCCGCTCTGCCCGTACCAGATGGCGCCCAGACCGCGCCTGCCGTCGACCTTGATGGTGAGCGGGGACGCGAGCTCGATGTGGCGCACGAGCTCGGTGCCACCGTCGCCTGGATGCGCGTCGAGCCACCGCCAGTCGATGCCGCGAGCGTCCGTATGGCTGATCGTGAAGTAGCTGGCCCGGAAGCTCGACAGGTTGTGGAAGAAGTGCGACCCCTGGCTGGGTTCGATCATCATCGTCGGCAGGCTGGCCTCGATGATCGCCCGCGCGCCACTGATCTGACCCCATGCCACGGGGATGCCGAGCCACGGGTCGGAGCTGCCCCAGCGCCCGAAGCCGATCAGTAGGTAGGGGCGCCGTTGCTCGGCAAGCGCGCGATTCAGCTGCTCGAGCTCGCCGGCGATGCGCCGCGTGAGCCGCGCCTCGAAGCGCTCGGGCCGCACGTAGACCACGTCCCGCAGGTCTTCGCGCCAGCCGTTGCCCATGACGTGCCGTGAGATCGCGAGCAGGTCCGGACGGGCGCGCTCGGCCTCGGTGATCTCGATCGTCTCCTCGGCGACCAGCATCGGCCGCACCTGCAGGCAGCCGAATCGCGGGCGTGGTGGCGGTGGGGGGGCCGTCCTCGTCCGGCCGGGGGCCGGCGGCGGGACCGCCAGCGCGAACTCGATCTCGACCGGCTGACCGACGGTGCGCTCGCAGGTGTCGAGCAGTGCGCGGAGGACCCGGTTCAGGGGCAGCGTCTCGAGCCTGAGCAGCGGTGAGAAGTCGAGGACGCGCGGTCCGTCGCGGCCGACCCCCGGCATGATGCGGTCGGACGACGGCACGTAGGTCGACGCGACGTGGCTCAGCGTGCCGTCGTACTCGGCGACCGAGAGGTCGGCGCGCACCATGTACTCGGTCTCGGCGATCGGGTCGTAGGGTGGCGGGGCGCCGACGTTCACCGCCCAGAACTCGCGCTGGGTGCTCCGGAGCGCGTCGCCGGGCGAGGCGTAGGGCGGTGTCACATCGGGTCGCGACGGCGAGTAGGAGTAGCAGACACCACCGTCGACGATGGTCTTGCCGAGCCCGAGGGCGAGCGACACGACCCCGTCCTCCCGTGGCGCGTCGCCGGTCGGGTAGAAGTTGTACGAGCGGCAGACCCCGGAGACGTCGGGGTAGTAGCGCTCCTCGTGCCGGAGCCCCAGCACCTCCTGGATCACCACCGCCATGCGCTCGTCGCGGAGGTCGCGCCCGATGGCGGCGGCATAATCTCGTGCCGCCTGGAAGTAGGTCGAGGCGTAGACCAGCTTGATCGCCTCGACCAGCTTCTGGAAGCGGATCTCGGGATCGAGCTGGTTGTTGGGTGTCATCTTGGTCTCGTAGACGCCGGCGAACGGGTGGGCGAGCGCGTCCTCGAGCAGGCTCGACGAGCGCACCGCAAGCGGGGTCTTGAGTTCGCCGATCAGGGTGCGCAGGTCGCCGACGATCTCGGCCGGCAGCGCGGCGTTCTGGAACGCATGGGCGATGCGGTCGTCGCGCTCCCCGGTCGTCGCCAGGTGGCCGAGGTCGTTTCGCTCGACGAACTCCTCGAAGACGTCGGTCGCGAGGACGACGAAGATCGGGATCGTGACGTCGAGCGCGCCACTGCCGGCGGCGATGACGTCACCGCCGGTGCCCGGCGCGCTGAGTACCAGGTGCGCCTGCACCAGACCGTGGGCTTTGCCGCCGATCTCGCCCTCGCCGATGCGGCTGGCGACCTGCCCCGAGGTGAGGAAAGCGCGGTCGAAGACGGGAATCTCCGGCCGCTGCGGGCTCGTGCTCATGGTGCGCCGCCTCCCTCCTCGTCGCGGTGGGGCGGGTATCCGGTTGCCGGGAGAGTCGTGGTCCGGTCACGACTCACAGCCAGCCGCGGTCGCGGCAGGCCTGGGCGACGCGATCGATGGCGATGACGTAGACCGCGTCGCGCATGTAGAGGCCGTGCTTCCGGGCGATCTCGCTCACCGAGATGAAGGCCGAGGTCATCTTGACGTCGAGCTTGCCGAGCACCTCGTCCTTGCCCCAGTAGTAGTTCATGTTGCTCTGGACCTGCTCGAAGTAGCTGCAGGTCACGCCGCCGGCATTGGCGAGCAGGTCGGGGATCAGGAAGATGCCCCGCTCCTGGATCACCTGATCGGCCTCGGGCGTGGTCGGACCGTTGGCGCCCTCGGCGATGATCTTGACCCGCTTCGACACGCGGCCGACGTTGTCACCGGTGATCTGGTTCTCGAGCGCCGCCGGGATCAGGATGTCGACGTCCTGCTCGATCCACGCCTCGCCCGGCAGGATCTCGAGCCCCGCGCTGGCGGCCTTGTCGCGATCGATACCCCCGAAGCGGTCGGTGATCGCCGCCAGCTCATCGAGTTCGATACCGTCCTTCCTGCGGTAGGCGTAGGTCGTCTGGTCCCGCTGATCCCAGCAGGCCACGCAGACCACCGTGCCACCGAGCTGCTGGTACAGGCGCATCGCATAGCTTCCGACGTTGCCCATGCCCTGGACGCTGGCGGTCGTATCCGACGCCCGGAGACCGAGCTCCTTCAGCGCCTCGCGGATGGTGAACACGACGCCGTAGCCGGTCGCCTCGGTCCGACCCTGCGAGCCACCGACCGCCACCGGCTTGCCGGTGATGAAACCGGGTTTGCGGGCGCCGTGGATCGCCTCGAACTCGTCGAGCATCCACAGCATGTGCTGGGCCGTGGTCATCACGTCGGGAGCCGGCACGTCGAGCTCGGGGCCCATGTTGCGGGCCATCGAGCGCACGAAGCCGCGGCAGATCTGCTCCTGCTCGCGCGCGCTCAGGTTGTGGGGGTCGCAGATGACGCCGCCCTTGCCGCCGCCGAGCGGGATGTCGACCACGGCGCACTTCCAGGTCATCCACATCGCCAGGGCGCGTACGGTGTCGAGCGTCTCGAGCGGGTGGAAGCGGATGCCGCCCTTGCACGGTCCCTTGGCGTCGTTGTGCTGGACCCGGAAGCCGCGGAAGACCTGCACGCCGCCGCTGTCCATGTGCACCGGGATGACGAACGAGTACTCGCGCAGCGGGTTGCGCAGGAGCTCGCGGGCGGCCGCGTCGAGACGCAGGCGATCGGCGACACGGTCGAACTGCCTCTGGGCCATCTCGAACGAATTGAAGGGCTTCTCAGCCATGAAGGGCACCTCGCAAGGAGGAGCTGCATCGGGCAGCTCGGACTGACGCGCGCTGACAGTGCTCGCGTCACGGTCGCCGGGACGTGATGATGGGGAGATTGCCGCCGTGCCGCACGCAAGAATCGGTGCGCCGGCAGTCGCCCTGCGCACTCCGTAACTACCGTATCCGTAACAGGCTGGCAGCCTGTCTCGGGAACGCCCCGGGCGCGTCCGCGCGGATCGGTCGTTCCGGCAGGAACCCCGGATGAGCGGCGACATCCCGTCAGGGGATGCACCGGGCCGCCAAGCGGGCCGCCGGCCAGCGTCTGTACCCCCCGGAGACGGCGACGGCATGGTTCGGAGTCGACGTGGCAGTGTTGCGGTGCCATGCGCGCTTGCAGAATCTACTGGCCGGTCCGGGTGGCGTCAACTGGAACCGGTTTCCATGATCATGCCTAAGTTGCCATTTCACTGTCAGTTGTGGGGTCGTTCCGGGCGAGCCGGGGAGGTGCCCGGATTGACACCGCCGCGCGGCGCGGCTAGCCTGGGATCCGCCCCGGTGACGCGACGCCGTGCCGTGGTGCGGCGGATGATCGACACACCGGCGCCCGCCGGTCGCCGGCCTGGAGGAACTGCGTGGACACGTCGCATCGCGAACGCGCCGACACCCCGAGCCCACGCCTCGCCCGCGACGTCACGCCGCGCGAGCTCATGGTGACCTGCGCGGCACGCGAGATCCGCGACGCCGAGCTGGTCTTCGTCGGCATGCGCGTGCCGCTCCTCGCCTTCATGCTCGCCAAGCAGACCCACGCCCCGCGCGCGGTGGCGCTGTTCGAGAACGGCATCGTGCGCGAGCACCCGGCGCGCGACCTGCTCTACACGATGGGCGATGCGCCCAACCTGCACGGCGCCACCCAGCTCGCCGACCTGCAGGCGGTCATGAGCCTGCTCCAGCAGGGGCGCGTCGACCTGGGGCTGCTCGGCGGTGCCCAGATCGACCGCCATGGCAACATCAACTCGACCCGGGTGCAGGGTGGGGACGGCCACGCGGTGCGACTGCCGGGATCGGGGGGGGCCTGCGACATCGCCTGCCTGGCACGGCGCACGGTGCTGGTGATCCCGCACGAGTCGCACCGGCTACCGGAGCGCGTCGACTACCTGACCTCGCCCGGCTTCGGCGACGGCGGCGACTGGCGGCAGCGCGTCGGCCTGCCCGGCGGCGGCCCGACGGCGATCGTCACCGATCGCGCCGTGATGCGCTTCGACCCGGCCGGCGAGGCGCGGCTCGCCTCCCGCCACCCGGGGGTGACGGTCGCGTCGATTCGCGAGCGGACCGGCTGGCCGCTGCAGGTGCTGGGAGGCGTGCCGGAGGACGAGGTCCCGGAGACGGAGCCGCCGACCGCGCTCGAGATCAACCTGCTGCGCACGATCGATCGCGAGGGGTTCTGGACCGGCGCGGCGGCGTCGCACGGCTGACCGGACCCCGGACGGAGCGAGGCGATCCCGCCTCGCACGGGATCGCCTCCATGGATCGAACCGGTCGCGGCGCGGCTACCGGATGCGCCGCGGTTACCGGACGCGCCGCACGGTCATGCCCCATGCCCACGGCTCGCGCGGCTGGTCGTCGTTCCAGTCCTCGAAGCTGTGCGAGCCGTCGGTGCGATAGATCGCCTCGTAGGTGCCGGCCTCGAGGTGGATCTCGTCGTCGAAGAGGCGGTTCTTGTGCGCCCCGCCGGCGCGGCGGGTGTCGCGATAGTCCATCTCCCAGACCACGCGCCCGGTCGCATCGTCGACGATGTACCCGTAGTCGTACATCCGGCCGCGAATGCCCTCACCGAGGGCGTGGATGTGCACCCGCGCGTCCTCGTCGAGCGTGAAGCGCTGGCGCCGCCGCTCATGATCGCCGACCCGCACGATGCTGACCAGGACATCGGGGTCGCGCGGTAGCTGGTCCCGATCCACCTGCCGGAAGTCGGCCGGTCGCATGCCGGGACCCGGGTAGATGGCGATGCCCCAGGCACGCGGCTCGAACGGTGCACCGGCGTTCCAGCGCTCGTAGGAGTGCGAGTCGTCGGTGACGTAGCCGGCCACGTAGTTGCCGGCCGGCAGCTCCACGATCCCGTCGAAGCGGCGGTTCTTGGAGGCGCCGCCCCCCGGCATCGTGTTGCGTCGCGTCATCTCCCAGACCGGCTCGCCGGTCGCGGCGTTGGCGATGTAGCCGTAGTCGACGAACTCGTCGTCCGACTCGTCGATCTCGCCGAGCGAGACGACGAGCAGCTTGGCGTCGCGCTCGAGCCGGAAGGGCTGCTCGAACAGGTCGTAGTCGTCGGCGCGATCGTGGCTGAGGAGTGCCGCGTCGCGCTCCGGCGGCTCGAAGGTCGAGAAGCCGCCGCGATCGAACCCAGGCCCCGGGAGCACGGTCACGCCCCAGTTCAGCGGGTCGTACGGCGGCGCGACGTTCCATTCCTCGAAGGAGTGCGAGTCATCGGTGCCGACGCACAGGATGTACGAGCCGGCCTCGAGCTTGACCTCGGTGTCGATCAGGCGGTTCTTGCGACCGCCGCCGGCGGGATCGGTGTCGCGCTTGCGGGGGTGCCAGGCGGTCTCGTGGGTCTCGGCGTTGACGATCCACGCGAAGTCGGCCGGCCCGTAGCTGCGGCGCGGATACTCGAAGACGCTGTAGACGCGAAGGGTAGCCGGCTGGCTGAGCCGGAAGCCCTGGCGGTGGAACTCGCCGTCGCCGAGACGATGGAAGCGGATGAGCGCATCGTCGAGATCCCCGGTGACCTCGAAGTGCTGGACGCCGGCGGCGTCGATCGTCTGCGAGGAGACGCGGACATAGCAGCGGTCGATCCACTCGTCGACGATGTCGTCGCCGTCACCCCAGCCGTCGTCGCGGTCGTGACCCTGCAGGCGGTAGACCCGGCCGTGCTTCCCCTGCTTCTGGATGATGATGTCGCCGTCGTCCCAGCGGTCGTCGTCATCCCGGCGGTCGTCGTCATCCCGGCGGTCGTCGTCGCCCCAGCGGTCGTCGTCGTCCCAGCGGTCGTCGTCGTCCCAGCGGTCGTCGCGATCAGAGTCTCGATCGAAACGGCCGTCGCGATCGCGGTCGTAGCGGGCGCCGTCGCGGTCGCGCCGATCATCGTTCCAGTCGTCATCCCAGCGATCGTCGTCCCAGTCGTCCCGGCCCCGGTTGCCGAACCACTGACCGAGCTTCGACAGGGCCTCGAGCCCACCGAGGTCGACGTGGACCGATCCGTGGTGGCCCCAGAGACCGGTGAAGAGGTAGAGCTCGTACCGCCCGGCCTCGAGATCGATGTCCTTCTCGGCCTTGCGCAGGTAACGGCTGCGCTCGTGGCGGTCGGTATCACGGCGCTTCATGACCCAGACCGGCTTGCGCGTCTCGCTATCGAGGATCCAGGCATAGACGACGAGGTCGCTCCACCGTCCCGGCTGGATGCCGACGGCCTCGATGGAGACCTCGGCGTCGCGCGCCAGCTCGAAGCCGACGCTGTGCACCGCGTAGGGCGCGGGATCGGTGATCGATGCCAGCTCGCCGGCCGTGGCGAGCGCCGGCACGAGGAGGCACGGGATCAGGACGAGGTATCGAGCGGCCGGCAGGAGCTGCACGTTCCGGGTGTTCATGATTCCTCCGGGAGACCCGTCGCGGGATCACGCGCAGCGTGCCGGCGGCCGGGCCTGGCCTTGCTGGTCGGCGTCACGTGGGACGTCACGACCTGTCAAACAGCGACTTCGCCATTCACTCCGGGAGCTTTCACTACAGTTGTAGTTACGGGATCCGGACGCAAAGGTTGCACGCACTTGGCGGTGCTCCGACGCCCGGCGCCCGGCACCTGGCGGCGGCGCCCGGGCGGGGGTGTCCGGGCGGGGGTGCCCGGGTGGGGTGCCTGGCCGGTGGTGCCCGGTGGCGGGGCCCGGCCGGTGGCGGGGCCGCCGTCAGGCAGGTGGCGGGGCCGCCGTCAGGCAGGTGGTCGGGACCGCCGGGCCGCGCGGCGGGCGCCGCGCACGGTGCGCACGGAGAAGCGCTCGGCCTGCAGCGAGCCGAGGCCACGCAGCGCCGCCCGGAGCCGGTGCGAGACCTGGCGGGCGGCACCGGCACGCGGCAGGTCGCCGGCGATCAGGATGCGGTTCTCGTACTCGAGGGTGCTGACGAGCACCGCCGCAGGCCACGGTGCCGCCAGGCGCTCGACGAGCGCCGGCCAGCCGAGGCCGGGGACCGGCAGCAGGTTGGTGACGGCGATGCCCGGCCGCGCGAGCCGCCCGCGCATGCGTGCGGGCAGCGGCCCCAGGCTCTGGGGCGGCTTGGTCATGCCGCCCGGACCCGGGACCGCGATGTCCTCCAGGATCAGGTCGAAGCACCTCCGGCGCCGCGCCAGCCAGGCGGTCGCCTCGGCGCGGTGAAAGCGCACCTCGCCGGCCCAGCGGCCGCACAGCTCGCGGAACAGCCCGTAGCCGTCGCGTGACCAGTCGACCGCGTCGACCGCACCGTCGAAGCCGAGGGCGCGCAGCGGGGCGATGATGCCGCCGCCGGCGAAGCCGAGGAGCACGACGCGTGGACCGGGCGCCAGTGAGGAGACGCAGGCAGCGAGGAGGTCGAAGAAGCCGTCGGTCGGTCCGGGGCGCGAGCGGATGTCGCTGACCACGTCGTCGCCGTCGACCAGCCTGGCGCCTCCGGCGTGCCGGACGATCCTCATGGAGTGTCCTCGGCGGGCGCGTCGCGCCACGGTGACCGCCGGTGCAGGATCGCCACCTTGGAAGAGGTCTCGGTCCACTTGCCCTCACGGAGCTCGCGGCGGCGGAGGGCCATGGTCGTCCGGTAGGCCTCGCGCTCGACGAAGGTGCGCACCAGGACGCGGACCGGCGCCGGCACCGCGGCGAGCGGCCCACGCGGATCTTCCCGCGCGTGGCGCAGCGCGCCCCGCAGGACCGACCTGAGCTGCGTGGCGAGCTCGTCGACCGACGCCGGCCGCGACTCGAGGCATTCCCAGAAGTGATCCAGGTCGGGCCCCGCGAGCAGCGCGCCGCCGGCCTCCTCGCCGAGCGCCTGCGCCAGCGAGCGCGGCGACAGGATGACGAACTCGCTCAGGTTGCGGATCCTGGCCAGCTTCTCATCCAGCTTGCCGACGTGGATGGTCTGCGTCACCTGGACACGCGCGCCGCGCGGTCGCCCGAGGTCGGGCAGCATGACGCGCAGGTCGGTCTTCTGGAGGAAGTCCTCGTACAGCGGCGCGCGATGGGCGAGATCGTCCTCCTCGTTGATCAGGTCGATCATCAGCTGTTCGAAGCGACGTCCCGCCAGGTCGGGGATGATCTTGAGCCCCACGTCGGCATTCGGGCGGCGCTGGAGCCAGCGCATGATCGAGAGCAGCGCGTCGAGATCGCTCGCCAGGCGGCGTCGCGTCTGGTCGACCAGCAGCGCGGCGAGTCGATCGCCGTCGGCCGGGTCGCCGAGCTCGAGGCCGATCCCCCAGAAGGCGGCGGCGAAGACCTGCGACAGGCGCAGCGGGCACGCTCCCTCTGGCCCGTCGGCGATCACCGCCGGATGGGAGTGCGAGAGCGGGGGAGCATGCGCCGCGGGGAGTGCGTCGTCGCCCGCCGAGGTGGCCGACCCGGCGGACTCCGGCGCCGCTGCTGCCGCCGCCCGCCGGGCCGGGAACCAGCGCCGCGGCGTGCGCAGGATGTGCTTGGTCTCGTTGAGCAGCGCGTGCAGGCAGTCGCGCCGGAAGCTGATGACGTGCGGCACGTCCGGCGGTCGCGTGGTGACGAGGCGCCGGTACGAGGCCAGCAACGCCGGGCCGAGTGTCCCGGCCAGCTCGCGATCCTCGAGCGACCAGGCGAGCCGTCCATCCTCCCATGCCCCCTCGAGCTCGAGCATCGTGGCCTTGAGCCGCGCGTAGACCGCCGGCAGCTCCCAGGGCGAGATGGCGATGGCGCGCTCGGACGGCGCCGGCGGGGCGTCGCCCGCGGAGCGGCTCTGGGGTGGCTCGTCGGGTGCGGGTGTTGACGACGAGCTGGGATCCGGCGCCATCGCGAGACCTCCGTCCAACCATCCAACCCGGAGCGGTGATCCGGTGCAAGGAGGGAACACGATGCAAGACCGGGGGCGCGGTCGGTACGCGGGCGAGTGGCGCGGACGCGACGTGTGGCGCCCGGACCGTTGGCGCTCCGCGCGGGGGGCCTACTCGGGTGCTGCCGGTCGCGTCGTCTCGAGGGCCTCGAGCAATCGCGCGATCTCCGCCGCACGCTGACCCTCGGGCTCGAGTTGCAGCAGGCGCCGGTAGACGTGTCCGGCGGCGGTGCTGTCACCGGCTGCGAGCAGCGCGTCCCCGAGCGCCGCCAGTGCCGGCACGTGCCGGGGGTCGAGCGCGATGGCGCGGCGCAGGTTGTTGCGTGCCGCCGCCTCGTCGCCGGCCGCCGCGCGCGCCCGCCCGAGCAGGTAGTAGACCTCGGCGTCGTGCGGCCGCACGTCGACCAGGCTCTCCAGGATGGCGGTGGCCTGCTCGGGGGCGCCGGCATCGATGGCGAGGCGCGCCGCCGCGAGCCGCGCCGCAAAGGTGGTGTCGGCGGCGCTGCGCACCGCCTGCTGTCGGACGCGGCGCTGCCAGGCGGGTGCCACGGTGTCCGCGCGGGCGGGGTGCCCGGTCGTCGGGTGGGCGGCCGCGGTGTCGGCGGGTGCGGTGCCGGTCATCGGCTGGGCGGCCGCGGTGTCGGCGGGTGCGGTGCCGGTCATCGGCTGGGCGGCCGCGGTGTCGGCGGGCGCGGTGCCGGTCATCGGCTGGGCGGCCGCGGTGTCGGCGGGTGTCGTGCCGGTCATCGGGTGGGTGGCCACGGTGTCGGCGGATGCGGTGCCGGCCGTCGTGTCGGGCAAGCCGACGCCGGCGCGGACCCCGAGACCGGCGCTTGCCGTCTGGCCTGCCCGGCGATCGGTCGCGGCCGGCTGGCGCTGCGGTTGCCGGGCGGGGACCGTCCCCCGGACCGGCGTGCCGGCCGGGATCACCTCGTAGAGCGGACCGCGGGGTACGAGCATCGCGCGCACGCCGCCCGCCAGGAGCGCCACGTCCGACCAGCCGCCGGTCGTGTCGGCCAGTGCCAGGAAGACCGGTCGCTCGCGGCCATGCCGGAGGAGCACCTGCTCGAGGGTGCGTGAGGTCGAGTCACCGGCGTCGCGATGATAGAGCCAGACGCCGGGGCCGCGTCCCTCCACGCGCTGCACGTAGCGCACCGCCTCGTAGAGCCCGCGCCCGGTGCCCTCCTGGATGACCAGCGCGGCATCGTCGCCGGCGGCCTCGAGGTACGCCGTCGCCAGGCGGCCCGGCGCCTCGCGACCCTGGCGCCACGGCACGAGCCGTGTGGCCGGTGCTTGCGCGGCGATGGGCGGCGCCACCCAGCCGGCGAGCGAGCCGATCTCGGCGCGGTCGGTGCCGACGGCCGGCAGGCCCAGGTAGGCCGCGAGCGGCGAGGCCACGACCAGCAGCGCACAGACGAGGGCAGTCCAGGGTCGCCCGAAACGGCCCACCGCGGCGGCACCGCAGCCGACCCAGATGGCGAAGACGATGGCCGCGGGCAGCAGCGCGCCGGCCAGGTCGGGCGCCGGCAACGCGACCACACTGCCCGCCATGACGGCGAACACGACGAGGAGCATCACCGCGACGGCGATGGTGCCGCGCCGGACCAGAAGCGTCAGGGCACCGATCACGCCGAGCAACGTCGCCACCAGGAAGAAGTTATAGAGGACGACCGCGAGAAGTTGCGTCGCCCGTTCGCCGTAGGCGGCGGCCGGCACCGGCGGCAGCAGGCTGCCCTCGACGGCTCGCGTCGCGACGTGGGCCACGGTCGCCCGCACCGGCCCCGCGTGACCGGGCAAGACCTCGCTCGCGAAGTCGGGAGCAAGCGGTGTGCGCACCAGCTCGACGACCTCGAGCACCGCCAGCGGCGCCAGACCGATCGAGAACGCGACGCCGAGCGCCACCAGCGCCGCCAGGAACGACGGTCGCCGCCGCGGCGCCGTGGTCGCGGTCACGCGCGCCCCGAGCGGCTCCGGCTCGGTGCGCGGAGACCAGGCGCCACCAGTAGCGCCGGTCATGCTCCCGGCCGTCTCCTGATCGGACTCCCGGCCGCTGCTCTCGCCGGCCGGGCCACCCGGCGGCTCCGTGCTGAGCACCGTCCGTCCGCGCCGGAAGCGACCGCGCGTCGACGGAGGCGGCACCGGCGGTCGCCACAGGAGCCACAGACCACCGACCAGGAAGAACGGCACCAGCACCACGAGGCCGATGTCGGCGGCCAGCGACAGGCCGAGCAGGAGCGCACCGAGCAACACGTTGTAGCCGCCACCACCGAGGAGACGGCGCATCCACAGCCAGATGACGAGCACGAAGCAGAGCCCGGCCAGGGCTGCCGGCGACGCGGTCACCGAGCGCAGCCACAGCGAGTGGCCGAGACCGAGGGCGATGGCCCCGGTGGCCGCGAACAGCAGCCGGAGCCGTGGCGCGCCGCCGAGCCGCGCCCGGTCGAGCAATGCCAGCACACCGAGGAAGACGATGAGCACGATCAGCGCCCCGCACAGTGCCGCTGTCAGATTGACGCGCGCGGCCACGGTGCTGGCGACCGGGAGCCGCTCGACGAGGTGCGCGGCGGCGACGAACAGCGGGTGGTCGCTGGCTCCACCACCCAGCTCGCCGAGCACCGCCGCCTGCTGGAGGGCGGCCTCAGGTCCCCAGCCGACGCCGGGTGCCAGGGTGACGACGTAGAGCGCCAGCATCAGTGCCGCGAGGAGCAGCGCGACGCCGAACGTGAGGAGGCCCGGGCGAGGTGCCGGGACGGGATGGGACTCGGGCTCTGACCAGTCTGTGTGGCTCATCGTTCCGTCCGGCTCCTGGTGTGGGGTCTCCGGTCCGTCGACCGAGGGTGGTGGCCTCCGGGCTTGCCCGTCGGGCGCCGTCCCGCCGTCCCGCCCGTCCGGTGACGCTAGCGCGCCCCTCACGCCCGCGCAAGGTCCGCCTCGCCGCGCTGCGGGTCGGCGCATCCTGTCGCGGAACGAGACAGCGTGCCGTCGCCCGGCGACCCACCGATCGCTGTGCCAGCTCCCCCGGGCGGCAAGGAGCGGGCCCGCCGGACCGACAACCCGAGTGGGGGCGACGCCCGTGGTTGCCGCTGCCCGCGCGCCGCCCGCCGGTTGCCGGCGCGTTGCCCGTTCGCACTCGACCCGCCGCCGGCCCGGCCCCGGAGAGGTCGCGCCGGGCCCCCGTTCGCGACACGGCGTCTTCGATACGCTGGGAGATCGCCTCCATGTCGAGCTCGTTGCCGAGAGTGCGTCCCGTGCGGTTCCTGCCGGGCATCGTCTTGAGCGCTGCCCTGGCGCTGCTCCTGGGTCATGGCTGCGATCGCTACGAGGTGCAGCAGCCGGTCAACAACCCGCCGACGGCGCCCGCCAATCCGTCGCCGGCCAGTGACTCGACGACGGTCGTCGAGAGCCTGGTGCCGATCCTGAGCTGGGAGGGCGGCGACGACCCTGACCAGGACGCGGTGGTCTTCGACATCGCCATGGGGACGGCGCTACCTCTCGGGGCGCTGGCGACGACCGACGAGCGCCACCTCGACCTCGACCTCGCCCTCCGGTTGCCGGGCGACGCCGTGGTGCTCTGGCAGGTGGTGGCGCGCGACGCGCGCGGCGCCTCCGCTGCCGGCCCGCTGTGGACATTCCGAACCGGTACCGACGGCAACCGGCCGCCGACCGCGCTCGGCAGCCCGGTGCCTGCCGACGGGGATACGGGGGTGGCGACCGACGCGTTGCTGCAATGGTTCGGCGGTGAGGATCCCGAGGGCGGCACGGTGCGTTACACCGCCCGCATCGATACGCTCGAGGACTTCTCGAGCCCCGCTGCGCAGGTCGACTCGACGCTCGGCGACCGGCGCTACCGGCCGGCCACCGAGCTGCTCGCCCACACGCTCTACTACTGGCAGGTGACGGCCGACGACACGGTCGGCGCGCGGCGGACGGGCGACGTCTGGAGCTTCGCGACCGGCTCCGGGCCGACCGCCGCCAACGAACCTCCCGACCCCGTTGGCGGCCCGATTCCTGCGGACGGCCTCGCCGGCGTCTCCGTCACCCACCCTGCCCTGCGCTGGGCGGGCGGGCTCGATCCCGATGGCGACCCGGTCGTCTTCAGCGTCTACCTGGGGACCGGCGGCGACCTGCAGCTGCTCGGCACGACGACGGAGAAGCGCCTCGATCTGCCGACGCACCTGGCCTTCGCCACCATTCACGACTGGCGCGTCGATGCCGCCGACGACCACGGTCACGTGACGCCAGGACCGGTCTGGAGCTTCTCGACCGAGGTCAACGATCCGCCGACTCCGATCACCGATCCGTCGCCGGTCGACGGTGCGACCGATCAGCCGACCGATGTCGACATCGCCTGGCAAGGTGGTCTCGATCCCGAGGACCTCGAGCTCGAGTACGCGCTCTACCTGGGCACGGACGGGCAGCCGCTCGAGCTGGTGACGATGACGACGCAGCACTCCGTGCCAATGGGGACCCACGGGCCGCTCGCGCACGACACGACCTACCGCTGGCGGGTCGACGCCATCGACTCGGAGGGGCTCGTCACCGCGAGTGACACCTGGTCCTTCGCGACGGTGCCGGACGGGGCGCCCTCGGCGCCCTGTGCCCCGGTCACGCCGGCGAGCGGCGCCACCGGGATCGGCGCCAGCGTCATGCTGACCTGGAGCTGCGGCATCGATCCGGAGGGAGACCCGGTCACCTACGATGTGCTGCTGGGGACCGGCCTGCCGCTCACCGACCCCGTTGCCAGCGGGCTCACCAGTCGAAGCCACATGCTGAGCGATCTGCCGGCACACACGCTCCATTACTGGCAGGCGCGCGCGACCGACGGGGCGACGCCGCCGGTCGCCGGCCCCATCTGGTGGTTCACGACCGCCAACACGCCACCCGGCATGGTGTCCGATCCGACGCCGGTCGACACCGCCGTCGAGGTGGCGCTCGACGAGGATCTCGGGTGGGCAGCCGCGGTCGACGCCGACGGCGATACGGTGACCTATCGCGTCCTTCTCGATCTCGTGAGCCCGCCCGTCACCGAGCTCGGCACGACGGCGCTGACGACCATCGACGCCGGCACGCTCGAGGAGCTCACGACCTACTCCTGGAGGGTGGTGGCGGAGGACGGGTTCGGCGGCTTCAGCCCGGGACCGATCTGGCGCTTCACGACGGCGGAGCGGCCGAACCGCGCGCCGGAGGCAGCGTCGGCGCCGGGACCGCCCGACCATGCCTCCGACGTCGGACTCGACGTGGTGCTCACCTGGACCGGCAGCGACCCCGACGGCGACGACCTGATCTACGACGTCCATCTCGGAACCGGCGATCCGCCGCCGCTCCTGTTCACCACGATCAACGCCT
>JASFRE010000009.1:0-22777 GCA_050115055.1 Candidatus Eiseniibacteriota bacterium
AGCTCGCTCGGAAACGGCCCCATGCCGACCCGGGTGGCATAGGCCTTCGAGATGCCGATCACGCGATCGATCGACCGCGGTCCCAGACCGAGCCCCGTGCAGACGCCGCCGGCCACGGTGTTCGACGAGGTCACGAACGGGTAGGTGCCGTGATCCAGGTCGAGGAAGGTCCCCTGGGCACCCTCGACCAGCACGCGCTCGCCGCGGGCCAGTGCCGCGTGGAGGCGCGCTGGCACGTCGGTCACCCAGGGGCGGAGTCGCTCGCCGGCGGCGAGCAACGACGCGACCAGGTCCTCCTCGGTCGGCAGCTGGCGGCCGTCCACGCCTGTGGGCGGCACCACCAGACGGGCGCGCGCCAGGGCATGGCGGACCCGCGCTCGCAGGCGGTCCGGATCGAGCAGGTCGACGACGCGTACGCCGCGCCGCCCCGCCTTCGCCTCGTAGGCCGGACCGATGCCCCGCATCGTCGTGCCGATCCGGTCGTCGCCGCGGCGCATCTCCTCGGCGCCCTCCTCGAGCGCATGCAGCGGCATGATGACGTGTGCGCGCGCGTCCACCCAGAGACGATCGCCGATGGCCACCCCGTGCGCCGTCAGGAGCTCGATCTCCTCGAACAGGCGCGGCGGATCGATGACCACGCCACCGCCGATGGCGCAGCGCACGTGCGGGTAGAGGGCTCCGGACGGCACCAGGTGCAGGACGTAGGTGGTGTCGTCGACGACCACCGTGTGCCCGGCGTTGGGGCCACCCTGACAGCGGGCGACGATCTGGGCGCCAGCCGCCAGCAGATCGACCACCTTGCCCTTACCCTCGTCTCCCCACTGGGTCCCGACGATGACCTGAACTGGCACCTCGTGTCCCTCCTCGCGGTCCCGGTCCGCGCGCGCGAGCCGCCGGCAGTCTAGGCAAACCCCGCGGTCGCGGCAACCGCCGGCGGTCGCGGGCGGGCGGAGCGCCGCGTCGCAGGACGTCATGAGGCCCTCGACACCGCGCCAAGCACGAGGCGTAAATTGCTGTAAAAACACGCGTAGTGGTGCGGTGTCGGAACGAAACGGCGGCTCGGCAGGCGCCGCTGGTCAGTGGGCGTAGACGCCGGTCGAAGGCTCGTCCGGCTGGTCGTCCGAGCGTGGATCCCGATCGCTGCCGCGCTTCAGGACCGACCCGGCAAAGGCGTGGCGCAGCACATCGTCCATGGTGTCGACGGTGATGATCTCGACGCCCTTCAGCGCCTCCTTCGGCACCTCGGGGAGGTCCTTCGTGTTCCCGGCCGGCATCATGAGGCGCGCCACGTCATGCTGCCGCGCGGCGACGATCTTCTCCGACAGGCCACCGATCGGCAGCACCGCACCGCGCAGGGTGATCTCACCGGTCATCGCCAGGTCGGCCGACGTCGGCACGCCGGTCAGCGCCGAGATCACCGCCACCGCCATGGTGATGCCGGCCGACGGCCCGTCCTTGGGAATCGCGCCCTCCGGCACGTGCACGTGCAGATCGACCTTGCCGAAAAACTCGCGCTCGAGACCGAGGAGCTCGGCGCGGCTCCGCGCATAGGAGAGCGCCGCCACCCCGGATTCGCGCATCACGTCCCCGAGCTTGCCGGTGAGCTGCAGGTCGCCCTTGCCGGGCACGACGGAGGCCTCGACGGTCAGCACCTCACCGCCGTGCTCGGTCCAGGCCAGCCCGGTGGCGACGCCGACGCGACGCTGCCGCTCGATCGTCGGCTGGACGAAGCGCGGGACGCCGAGCAACGACGCCAGCTTGCGCGGCGTTACCTGCATGACCGGTCGCCGCGCCCGCCGCCCCCGCCCGCGGGTCGCCTGCTCCTGCCCGTCCGCGGTGCCGTCCGCGGCCACCGGGGCTCGCCGCCCGCGCGCCGCGCCGCCGGCCACCGGACGCTCGCGCGCCGCCGCCTTGCGACGGGCGACCTTGCGGCACAGGGTAGCGATCTCGCGCTCGAGGTTCCGCACACCCGCCTCGCGCGTGTACTCGCGGATCATCTTGAGGAGCACGTCGCGGCTCAGTCCCAGGTCATGCGACTGGAGCCCCGAGGCCTCGAGCTGCTTCGGCAGCAGGAAGCGCCGGGCGATCTCGAGCTTCTCGTGCTCCAGGTAGCCCGGCAGCCGGAGCACCTCCATGCGGTCCTGCAGCGCCGGCGGGATCGTGTGCATGACGTTGGCGGTCGTGATGAACATGACCTCGGAGAGGTCGAAGTCGACCTCGAGGTAATGGTCGTTGAAGGCGTGGTTCTGCTCCGGGTCGAGCACCTCGAGCAGTGCCGCCGCTGGATCGCCGCGGAAGTCCTGACCGATCTTGTCGACCTCGTCGAGCAGGATGACCGGGTTGCGCCGGCCGGCGCGCTTCATGGCCTGAAGGATACGCCCCGGCATCGAACCGACGTAGGTGCGCCGGTGACCGCGGATCTCGGCCTCGTCGCGCACGCCGCCGAGCGACATGCGGACGAACTTGCGGCCGATCGCCCGGGCGATCGAGTGACCGAGGGACGTCTTCCCCACCCCGGGTGGCCCGACCAGGCAGAGGATCGGCCCCTTCTGGTTGCCCGACAGCTTGAGCACCGCCAGCTGCTCGATGATGCGGTCCTTCACCTTGCGCAATCCGTAATGGTCCTCGTCGAGGATGCGCTCGACCGCGTCGATGTCGAGGTTGTCCTTGGTCCTCTTCGACCATGGCAACGCCAGCATCCAGTCGATGTAGTTGCGGACGACGGTCGCCTCCGGGGACATGAAGGACATCCGCCCCAGGCGCTCGAGCTCCTTCTCGGCGCGCTCGCGCACCTCCTTCGGCATGCGTGCCTTCTTGACCTCGCGCGCCAGCTCGTCGATCTCGGCCGAGAACTCGTTCTGGAAGCCGAGTTCCTTGCGAATCGCCTTGAGCTGTTCGTTGAGGTAGAACTCCTTCTGGTTCTTGTGCACCTGGCTGCGGACCTGACCCTCGATCTTGCGCTCCAGCTCGAGGATCTCGCGCTCGGTGGCGAGCACCTTGCCGATCAGCTCGAGGCGGGCCCGCGCGTCGTCGATCTCGAGGATCTCCTGCCGGGTGGCGACCTTGAGCAGCAGGTGCGAGGCGATCGAGTAGGACAGGCAGACCGCGTCGGAGATCTGGTTGGCGGTGGCGAGCACCTCCTCGGGGATCTTGCGGCTCAGGCGCACGTACTCGTTGAACGAGGCCAGCGTGCTACGCATGAAGGCCTCGACCTCATTGTCGGGCTCGCTGGCCTCGTCGAGCGGCTCGATGCGCCCGCGCAGCAGCTCCTCGCTGCGGTACAGGCGCTTGAGCCGGGCACGGCAGATCCCCTCGACCAGCACCCGCAGCGTGCCGTCGGGCAGACGGAAGATCTGCAGCACGCGGCCGACGGTGCCCACCGTGTAGAGGTCCTGCTTCTCCGGGTCGGAGACGTCGGCCTGCCGCTGGGAGACACAGAAGATCGTGCGATCGCCACTCGCGGCCTCCTCGATGGCGCCGACCGACTGCGAACGTCCGACCAGGAGCGGGATCGTCATGTACGGGTAGATGACGATGTCCCGGAGCGGCAGGAGCGGCAAGCGCTCCTCGATCTCGAATAGCTCGTCGCCGCGACGTACGGTGGCCATGCGCTCTCGATCCTCATCTGTGCCGGTCACGCAGCGTGACGCCGGCGTCTGGGTGGTGGGTGCGGGCTCAACGCTCCGGTGGGGCCGGTACCTGGCGGGACCGATGCTGCCTGGTAGCCCCGCGGCGCATCCCTCGGACATCCCGGAAGTGAAGGCGGCGCCGGCCGTCCCCGGCCCGGCGCCTCGATGGTGTGGCGGCCGCTCCTCGGGTGGCTCGCCGGGCGGCAGGCGCCCCGCGCGCGCGGCCGGCGTACCCCCCGGTGGTGCCGCCAGGCCTTCCTAGGCCTCCTTCTGCTGGCGCTCGCCGCGGAAGGTGAGCAACGGCTCGGCGCGCTTCAGAATCACGTCCTCGGTGATCGTGCAACCGGTGACGTCGAGCCGGCTCGGTAGCTCGAACATGACGTCGAGCATGGCATTCTCCATCACCGCGCGCAAGCCGCGTGCCCCGGTGCCACGCTCCATCGCCTCGTGGGCGACCGTCGACAGCGCCCCCTCGGTGAACTCGAGCTTGATCCCTTCCATCTCGAAGATGCGCTGGTACTGGCGGACCACTGCGTTCTTCGGCCTGGTCAGGACCTCCATCAGCGCCTCCTCGCCCAGGCTCTCGAGCGAGCAGGTCACCGGCAGGCGCCCGACGAGCTCCGGGATCAGCCCGTACTTGAGGAGGTCCTCGGGCTCGACCAGCGCCAGCGTCTCGCCGATGTTCTTGTCGTCCTTGCTCTTGATCTCGGCACTGAAGCCGAGGTGCTTCTGGCCGACACGGCGCTCGATGACCTTCTCGATGCCCTCGAACGCACCACCGCAGATGAACAGGATGTCCTTGGTGTTCACCTCGATGTACTTCTGCTGTGGGTGCTTGCGGCCACCCTGGGGCGGTACGTTGGCGACCGTTCCCTCGAGGATCTTGAGCAGCGCCTGCTGGACGCCCTCGCCCGACACGTCGCGGGTGATCGAGGGATTCTCGCTCTTGCGCGAGATCTTGTCGACCTCGTCGACGTAGACGATGCCGTGTTCGGCGTTGACCAGGTTGAAGTCGGCCGCCTGCAGCAGCCGCACGAGGATGTTCTCGACGTCCTCGCCGACGTAGCCGGCCTCGGTCAGGCAGGTGGCATCGACGATGGCGAAGGGGACGTTCAGGAACTTGGCGAGCGTCCGCGCCAGCAGCGTCTTGCCGGTGCCGGTCGGTCCGAGGAGCAGGATGTTGGCCTTCTCCAGCTCGACGTCGGAGCTGACCGGCGACGAGTAGATCCGCTTGTAGTGGTTGTAGACCGCGACGGAGAGCGTGCGCTTGGCCCGCTCCTGGCCGATCACGTATTCGTCGAGCTGCGACTTGATCTCGTTCGGCTTGGGGAGGTTGCCCTTCGAGAGCGGCTCCTCGCGGTCGACCTCGCCCTCGAGGATATCGTTGCAGAGCTTGACGCACTCCGAGCAGATGTAGACCGACGGCCCTGACACCAGCCGCGAGACCTCCTCCTGGCCGCGACCGCAGAAGGAGCAGCGGATCGGATGAGGGGACGAGATGCGCTTCTTGACCATTTGCCTCCGCCTCGACTCGTGTCGTGATCCCTGTTCAGGCGGTGCGCACGCCCAGGTGCCGCCTCGCCTTGCCGGTCCGTGTCACCGGTTCATGCCCGCGCCGGCGTTCGGCCGCGCCGCGCGCTCGACCGCCGCCGCTCCGGCTCACTGGCGCTCGTAGTAGACCTCGTCGATGACGCCGTACTCCTTCGCATCCTCCGCCGACATGAAGAAGTTGCGGTCGGTATCCTTCTGGACTCTCTCCAGCGGCTGGCCCGTGTGCTTGGCCAGGATGTCGTTCAGCTTGTCTCGCAGCGTCAGGATCTCCTTGGCGAAGATCTCGACGTCCGCCGCCTGGCCGGAGCTGCCGCCCAGCGGCTGATGGACCATGATGCGCGAGTTGGGGAGCGCCGCTCGCTTGCCCTTGGTGCCGCCGGCGAGCAGGAGCGCGGCCATGGACGCGGCCTGCCCGAGGCAGATGGTCACGATGTCGGGCTTGACGAACTGCATGGTGTCGTAGATCGCCAGTCCCGCCGAGACGATGCCGCCGGGCGAGTGAATGTACAGATGGATGTCGCGATCGGGGTCCTCGGCCTCGAGGAACAGCATCTGGGCGATGACCACGTTCGCGAAGGTGTCCTCGATCGGGTTCCCGATGAAGATGATCCGGTCCTTGAGCAGCCGCGAGTAGATGTCCGCCACCCGCTCGCCACGACCGGTCTGCTCGACCACCATGGGTACGAGAGCCATGCTTCCTCCGTCTCCTTGCTCGCCCGACTCACCCAGGCCCCGGCTCCGTCCGGAGCGCCCCGTCACGTATCGAATGGCGTCACGATGCGCCGCTGCCGCCGCGACTGCTCGATCACCTGTACATCGGCGCTATCTACAAGCAGTTTGAGCACTTTTCGCTCGAAGAGCGTATCCCGGAGGCCCTCGATCATCCTGTCTCTACTGGCCGGTTCATCGGCTGGTTCCAGGCCAGCCTTGACGAGGCCCGTGTAGGCCGCCTCGGCCTCCTGGCGGCTCACTTGGAGACCCTCGCGTCGTCCGACCTCCGCCACCACCAGCTCGTGGCGGAATCGCCGGGCGGCCTCGCGCTCGGCCTCCACGGCCAGCTTCTCGCGCGCCTCGTCGGTGAGGTCGGGATGCTCGCGGGTCGCCCGCTCGTAGAGCTGGTCGGCTGCCTTGCGCACCATCCGCTCGGGTGGCTCATTCCTCACCGCCTCGGCGAGGCGGTCGAGCACGACGCGCTGCAGGGTGCGCGCCGCCCGGCGCTCCTCCTCCTCCTCGAGATTGGCGCGGACCCGCTGCCTGAGCTCGTCGAGTGTCTCGACCTGTGCCACCGTGCGGGCGAAATCGTCGTCCATCGGTGGCACGCGGCGCGCCTCGACGCGCACGATCTCGAGCTGATCGTAGCGGTGCTCGCCACCCGGATCGACGCGCTGGCCGGGGTCCCGGCGCTCCCCCTCCTGCCTCCCGAGCTCCGGCTGCTCGACGACCACCGTCTCCCCGGCGCGGTGACCGACCAGACCAGCCAGCCAGTGCGCCGGCACCGCGGCCTCGGTGAGCAGCACGCGGAGGTTCTCGCGACGCGTGCCGACCAGCGGCACCCGTCCGGGACCCAGCGTGGTCACGTGCACGGTGAGAACGTCCTGCTCCTCGGCAGCGCGCTCGATCTCCTCGAGCTCGGCCCGGCCGACGCGCAGCTCCTCGAGCACCGTCTCGACGTCGTCGTCCTCCACCGGATGGACGACCTTGTCGACCTTGACGCCGCGATACTCGCCCAGCTCGATCGGCGGCCGCACGTCACACTCGGCGGTAAAGACCAGCGGCTCGCCGGCCTTCCGGTCGATCGACGGAACGCGCGGGCTCGCGATCAGATCGAGCTCCCGCTCGGCGACCGCCTGCCGGACGGCCTGCTCGACGACGCGTTCGAGCACCTCGTCCTCGACCTCGCGGCCGAAGCGCTTGCGCACCTCGGCAACCGGCACCTTGCCCTTGCGAAAGCCGGGCAGGTCGACCCGCTTGCGGAGTGTCCGGAGCGTGCTCTCGATCTCCGACTCGATGAATCCGCCGTCGATCTCGATCGTCACCGCACGCGTCCACGCGTCCGGCTCATCGACGGAGCGGATCCTGAACTGGTCCGAGGTCAGCGTCTCGTCTGCCATCAACTCCATCCCTGGTGCGAGAGGGGGGACTCGAACCCCCACGGGTCACCCCACTGGATCCTAAGTCCAGCGCGTCTACCAGTTCCGCCACTCTCGCGTCACCGGTGCCGGGGCCGCTCACAGCATGCCGCAGCGCGCGAGCAGCGGTCAAGCACGAGGATCGGCGCTCACCGCGGCCAGCGCGCCGTCGAGCACCTCGGCGACCGCCGCGCCGATCTCCGCCGTCGAGAGCCCCGAGTCGGTCCCCAGCGATGGCACCCGCCGCTCGACCAGCACGCGCCGCAGCGCCTCCTCGATGGCGCACGCCGCCAGGCGCTCCCCGAGAAAGTCGAGCATCATCTGACCGGCCGCCATCGCCGCCATCGGGTTGGCGACGTTCCGGTCGCGGTATTTCGGTGCCGAACCGTGGATCGGCTCGAACATCGACACGCGTCCCGGGTGGATGTTGCCCGACGCGGCGATCCCCATGCCACCCTGGAGGATCGCTCCGAGGTCGGTGAAGATGTCGCCGAACATGTTGGTGGTGACGACGACGTCGAACCAGGCGGGGTTCTTGACCAGCCACATGCAGGCCGCGTCGATGTAGGCGACGTCGGTCTCGACCGACGGATACTCGGGTGCCACCGCCTCGAGCGTCCGCCGCCAGAGCCGGTGCGCAGCGATGGCGTTGGCCTTGTCGACCAGATGGAGGCGACGCCGCGGCCGCGCCGCCGCCAGCTCGAGCGCGTGGCGAATGGCGCGCTCGCAGCCCTTGCGGGTGACGATCATCTCGGCCAGCGCCACCTCGTCGGGCGTGCCCTGCTTGAAGAAACCACCCAGCCCCACGTAGACGTCCTCGGTGTTCTCGCGCACGACGAGGAGATCCAGGTCAGCCGGGCGCACGTTCTTGAGCGGACAGAGGTGCTCCGCGTAGAGGCGGATCGGTCGCAGGTTGACGTAGAGATCGAGCTTCCAGCGCAGGCCACCGACGATGGCGCGCTCGAGCAGACCGATCTCGACCCGCGGGTCGCCGATGGCGCCCAGCAGGACGGCGTGCATGTCGCGGATCTCGTCGAGGACGGCATCCGGGAACAGCTCGCCGGTCGCCAGGTAGTGGTCGGCGCCATGCGGGTACTCGGTGTAGCGGAGCTCGAACCCGCAGCGCCCGGCGACGCGGTCGAGCAGCGCTCGCGCCTCGCGCACCACCTCGGGGCCGATGCCGTCGCCCGGCACCACCGCGATGTCGTAGCTCCGTCGCGTCATGACGTGCGCGCTCAGCGACCGCGAAACGCGGCGGGGCGCTTGTCGAGGAAGGCCTGCATGCCCTCGTGCATGTCCTCGGTCCCGCATAGCAGTCCGAAGTGCGCGGCCTCCAGTGCCAGCCCGGCGTCGAGATCGCCGTCGAGCCCGACGCGGACCACCTCCATGGCGGCGCGGACCGCCAGCGGCCCGCGGGCCAGGATCGTTGCGAGGAGCTCCCGCGCCGCCGACTCGACGTCGGCCGCGGCCACGACCTGGTTGACGAGGCCAAGCTCCAGGGCGCGCGCCGCGCTGACCGGCTCGCCGGTCAGGATGAGCTCGAGCGCCCGTCCGCGGCCGATGAGCCGCGCCAGGCGCTGGGTACCGCCGTAGCCCGGAATGACGCCCAGTGTCACCTCCGGCAGCCCGATGCGCGCCTTCTCCGAAGCCACGCGGAGCGTGCAGGCCAGCGCCAGCTCGCAGCCGCCGCCGAGCGCGTAGCCGTTGATCGCCGCCACGCTCGGCTTGCCGAGGCGCTCCAGGCGATTCAGCACCGACTGCCCATGGCGCACCACCGCGCGACCGCGTGGCGCGTCGAGGGCCGCCAGCTCGCCGATGTCGGCCCCGGCCACGAAGGCCCGCTCCCCGGCCCCGGTGACCACGAGACCTCCCACATCGTCGCGCCGCCCGACCTCCAGCAGAATCTCGTCCAGATCCTCCATCGTCTTGCGATTCAGTGCGTTGAGGACCTCGGGGCGGTGGATCGTGACGGTCGCGATGCGTTCCGCGACCGTGAGCCGGACGTTGCCTGTTGCCGTCGCCTCACCCATGACGGGTTGCCTCCTCCGGTGGCCGGTCCCGAGCGGCGGCGCCGCACCGCGCCGCGCCGCCGCCGGTCTCGAAGGAACGGAGTCTACTCGATCGGCGGGTCGATGCCAGCCTTGTCGGGCGAGCCCGGGGCCCGCAGCCACCCGCGGTGCGCGCCGCTCCGCGCTTTCGAGGGCAGCCAGGAGGCGACTCGCGCACCGGTGCCGGGCGCCAGCCGGGGGTTCCCCGGATCCAGGCGCGAGCCGCCCTCCGGCAGCACGAGACGATAGGCGAGCCCGCCGGCTGGCACGGACAGCTGGCCCGTGAAGCGACCGCAGGACCCGGGGAGCACGGTGCGTGCCGCCGGCCGGCCCAGCGGCTCGATGGCGATGGCCGGCGCCACGAGCGCCGCCACACCCTCCAGGTCGAGACGCAGCGCCACCTGCCGCGCAGCGGGCGGCGACGGGCGGTCGGCGGTGCCCGGCGCCGTGACGGTCGCCAGAAGATCCAGGCCGCGACGCACGCGACCACGCGACGCGGCGAGGTCCTGGCGCGCCAGCAGCGCCTCGCAGACCGCCGCGGCGCCGGTCGTATCGCCGTCCGCGCGCAGCGCCGCCGCCCGCCCCAGCAGGCACTCGTCCTGCCAGGCGTCCGGGACGCCGGCGCGCAGCGCCAGCGCGAAGTGACGGGCCGCCAGACCGGGCTCACCGCCCCGCATGGCGGCGATCGCCGCCGTCCAGTGGACCGGACCGGCGCCCGGCGGCTCGGCGTCGGCGCCGTCGCCGTCGCCGAGCGCGGCCGGGTCGGCCAGCAGCTCGCCCGCCAGGGCGAGGGCCTCAGCGGCCCCGGCGCGGGTGCGGGCACGCGCCCGGCAGCGCTCCCAGGTGCGCGTCGTGCGGTCCAGGGCATGGTCCACGGCGTCCCGCGCCCGGCCGCGTGAGCCGCCGCGATCTGCCAGCGCGGCGGCCCGTTCGTACCAGCCACGGGCCATCGTGCGCGCGCCGAGGAGCTCGTGGGCGCGCCCCAGGTAGTAGCGCGCCCACGGCAGGAACCAGGTGTAGGGATCGTCGACGTCCTCGAAGTGATGGCCGAGCAGCAAGGCGCCACGGCGCTCGTCGCCGCGCCGCACCAGCCAGCGGCCGAGCTCGAACGCCGACTGCCGCACGGGATGGACCGGACGGCGCCAGACGTCGTCGAGGTAGCTGCCGGTGAGCCGTCGTCCAGCGATCGTGTACTCGCCGAGCCCCATCAAGGCGCGCGCCTCGACCGCCCGGAAGGCAGCGTTGTGCGGGAACTCGAGGACCAGCTGGCGCGCCAGTCCGAGCCCGCGGTCGTGCTGGCGGTCGAACTCGGTGGCGAACGTTGCGAGGAGGAAGGTGGCCTCGATGCGGGTCAGCACACCGTGCCGCCGCGCCTCCTCGAGCTCGCGCATGCCGCGGGCGCGATCGCCGCGGATGCGCAGCAGCCAGTCGAACGCCTTCAGGAAGCGCGGCAGGACATCGGCGGCCACGTGATAGGCGCCGAGCCCGAGGTTGGCGTCGACGAAGTCCGGGCGCGCCGCGAGCGCCTCCTCGAGCCGGTCACGCGCCCGCACACCGTCCCGATAGGCCCCCCACCACTGACCCTGCATGGCCCGGTGCCGCGCACGGAAACCGTACGCACTGCCCTCGTAGAAACGACCGAGGGCGTCGGTCGCCGGGTCGTCGCGCAGTGCCCGCGCGCGCTCGAGGGCGCCATCGATGGCGGTCAGGAAGGCCGCCTCGCGCGCCGGCCGCGGGTCGGCACCCTCGTAGAGCAACGCGAAGTCGACGAGCGACTGGAAGAGCGGCCCGGCCGGGTGACGCGGGTAGCGCGCCGCCAGCCGTTCGAGCCGGCGTCGCGCCGCGACGTAGTCGGTGCGGTAGAGGAGCTCGATGCCGCGCTCGAGCCCGGCAACGTCCGGGTAGAGCGGCATGCCCCCGGCGTCCACCGCCGGCGCACCGCCTGCCGCGGCCGCCGCCGGCAGCGCGCCGCGACCGTCCGGGGCTGCCTGCTGCACCGCGACGGCGGCGGCCAGCAGCGCGACACCGGCCAGAGTGCGAGCGCCACCGATGGCCGCCGCCCGGCGGCGGCTCATCGGGGCGCGATGCGCACGACGCGCGTCGACCGCGAGCCGCCGGTGCCCCGCAGCTCGATCCAGTAGACACCGGACGGGACCTCGCGTCCCGCCGCGTCGCGGCCGTCCCAGCTCCAGCTCCGGGCACCGGCCGGCCACGTGATGCGGCGCAGCTCGCGCCCGCTGACATCGACGATGCGCAGGATGCCGGCGCCGTTCGGGGCGTGGAGCGTCGTCGAGCGGCCGAACGGGGTCGGAGCAGCCCGCAGCCCGGCGGGCGGCGCGGCCGGCGCCCCGGCGGTGGCGATCTCGACCGCGTAGGGCCCGTGCACCTCGACGCCACCGTCGCGCGCCACCGCCAGCAGGCGGTAGTCGACCCGGCTACCGCCGGCCAGGCGCGGGTCGAGATCGACGAAACGGTAGGTCGGACCACCGCGCAGGAGCTCGCGGGTGCGTGCCTCGAAGTGCTCCTCCCCCGCCAGCCGGCGCTCGACGCGGAAGCCCAGGTGGTCGCGCTCGAAGGCGGTGCGGAAGACGAGCTCGACGCGACCGGGCTCGCCGCTGGCCGCGAAGCTGGCAATGGCGACCGGCAACACCTCCTGGGCCTCGAAGACGCCACCCCCGTTGGTGCCGGCGAACAGCCGCAGCATGTCGCCGGAACGGTCGGCGTGGACGATCAGCACATCGAGATTCGAGAGGCCGTCGTTGACCGCTTCCCACGGCGTCACCTGTTCGGTCGTCGAGGAACGGAAGACGCCGGCGGCGGTGGCCGCGAAGCGCTCGCCGCGGTAGATGGTGATTCCGCGCACGTCGAGCTCGGTCAGCCCGTCCGAGTGATCGAGCCAGCTGCCCGCGTCGTACTCGAAGATCCCGGCGGCGGTCGCCGCCAGCAACGTGCCGCGCTCGTCGAACACCAGGTCGCGGATGTCGAAGCTGCCGAGGTTGGTGTTGGCGGTCTCCCAGACCTCGCCAGCATCGGTCGTCGCGTAGACGCCACCGGTGTCGGAGCCGGCATAGATGACGCCGGGGTTCGTCGTGTCGACCGCCACGGCGGTCAGTCGTACGGTGCCGAGCGAGGTGCTGCGGCTCTCCCAGGTCTCGCCGAGATCGTTGCTCCTGAAGAGTCCGGTCTGCGTGGCGGCCCAGATCACCTCGCTGCCGGACGTCGTCACCACGAGGAGATCGTTGATGCCCATGGTCAGCGTCGTGGCCCGCCAGGCGCTGGCGTTGGTGTCCCACCGGTAGAGACCGGTGATCGTGCCGGCGTAGCGCCGCTCGCCGTCGAGCGGCGAGATCGCCAGGCAGGCGATCGCCTGGCTCAGACCGCCGGCGGTGAACGACTCCCAGCTGGCGCCGGCGTCGGTCGACCGGTAGGCGCCACGCGGCACCCGGAAGTCCCCGGTGGTGCCGAGGAGGATCTCGGGCGCCCCGGTCGTCCGGGTGGCGAGCGCATCGCAGCGCATGACGGTGAGGCCCCGGCTCCGCCGCTCCCAGGTCGTGCCGTCACCGGACGTGACGACCCCGGACCCCGGAGCCGTCTGCCCGACCAGCGCCGCGAGCAGTGAACCGTCGTCGGGGCGCTGGGCCAGCGCGCGCACGTCGCTGAGCACGGCGCCACCGTAGACGATCGCCCAGCTCGCGCCGGCGTCGGTCGAGCGGTAGATGCCGCTCTGCGTGAAGCCCGCGAGCGGCTGCGTGGCCGCGTAGAGCGTCGCGCTGTTGCTGCCGTCGACCAGGAGATCGGCGATGTTGCGATTGGTCAGCCCGAAGACCGTCGGCTCCCAGGTCGCCCCCGAGTCGGTCGACCGGTAGACGCCGCCGATCTCGACCGAGTGGAGGGTGCCGGCGTAGAGGACGGTGTCGCCCGGAGCGCCGGCCAGCGCGTCGACGTTCCAGTTGCCGAGCCCGGTGGAACTCGGTGACCAGCTCGACCCGGAGTCGGTCGAGCGGAAGATGCCGATCTGGGCACCGCCGGTGAGCGCCTTGGTGGCGACCAGGAGCTCGTCGGGGCCGAGACGCAGGAGGTCGTTCACCTGCTGATCCGCCAGCCCGTTCGATCGGGACTCCCAGCTCGAGCCACCGTCGGTCGAGACGAAGAGGCCATCGCTCGCGGTTCCCGCCCACAGACGTCCGTCCGCCTCGAGGAGCGTGAAGACGGTGGCGCTCTCGATGCCGGTGTTGGCGGCCGTGAAGGTCGCGCCGCCGTCGGTCGAGCGATGGACGCCGGCGCCGAAGGTGCCGGCCCACAGCGTGCCGTCCGCCCCGAAGAGGACCGACCCCACGTCGCTCACCGGCAGCTCGGCGTCGGCCCGCACCCACTGCGCACCACCGTCGGCGGTACGAAAGAGCCCGGCAAAGCCGCCCGCCACCTGCCGGTCGGCGTCGGTCGGGTCCACGGCGACGGCGAGCACGTTGGCGCCGTCGGGACCGATTGCCTGCCAGGCATCGAAGCGTGACGATGCCCCGGCGGGCGGGGCGGCGAGCAGCATCAGCAACAGCAGCAGGACGACGACGCCGACCGCGACGTTCCTCCCGATGCTGGCGGTGATCGTGGGTGTGCGACCGACGCCGCCGCCGCAGGCCGGCGGCCCGGCTGCAACGGCCGGCCCGGGGCGCCCGGCGGCTGGGGACGGACGCGGGCCCGCCGGGAACTGGCGTGACACGGTTCTTGACGTGACCGGCATGCTCTTCTCCGCTGAGGGGCGATGGGATCGGGGTGACGCGCCGTGCCGTGTGGCGCCGTGTGGGCGGGCGTCGGAACGCCTGGACCGCCCCCGTCCGGGACGGGGCGCTCGAGGCGTCGGCGGACGGGGATCATACAATGCCGGGCGCGGCCTGGCCAGCCACCGGGGTGCTCACGGGTGGTGCCCGCTCAGGATGGTGCCGGCGACGTCCGACACCCGAATCGAGGCACTGCGAGCCGTCTCCCGCGCTCCGCCCCGACCGCATGAACCGGCATGGTTCGCCAGCTCGGCAACCGGTACAGTAGCCGCTCGGCGCCGCGGCCGTACGGTCCCGCGGACGCGCGGGCGACGCGTCCGTCCGCCACGAGCGCCGGCGGACGCGACCCCGGGAGGAGCCGTGAGCGAGAAAGCGCGCCTGGCGCGACACATGGTTCTGTCCGCCATTGCCCACGGCGCCAACCTGCTGCCGTTCGCGCTCTGGTTCCTGGCCGCCGAGCGTCTGGGACCGGAGCGCTTCGGCCTGTTCTCCTACGCCCTCGCCTTCGCCTCGGTCTTCGAGATCCTCGCCGACCTGGGACTGCGTGATTACGTGGTGCGCGAGGTGGCGCGCGACCGCACGCGCCTCGACCTCGCCGCGCGCCTCCTGACCTGGCGCCTGGCGCTGGTGCTCGTGACGGTCGTCTGCGCCGCCCTGGCCTTCGAGGTGACGCGGCCAACGCCGGCGGCCCGGCAGCTCCTGTGGATCATGGCGCCGATGGTGGCGCTCCGCTCGCTCAAGCACTACCTGCGCGGCGTCCTGCAGTCGATCGGTCGCTTCGGCGTCGACACGGTGATCACCGTCGCCGACCGCGTCGTCATGGTCGTGGCCGGGCTCGCGGCGCTCTTCGCCGACGGCAGCCTGCTGGCGCTCGCGCTGGCGCTGCTCGGCGCCCGCGTGCTCGACATCCTGGTGAGCGGTATCACCGTCCGCCAGGTCACCGGTCTCCGTCCGCGTGGCGGCTGGGGCGAGATCTGGCACGCGCAGCGCGAGGCGCTGCCGCTGGGCTTGTTTCTGATGATCGTCAGCGCCTACACCTATGCCGACCAGATCATGATCGCGATGCTCCGGGGTGACGCCGAGGTCGGGCTCTACACCGCGTGCTACAAGATCCACGAGGGGTTCACGATGATCCCCGCCATCCTGTCGGCCCCGGTGCTGCCGGCACTCGCGGCCGCCGTCGATGTCAACCCGGCGCGCGCCGCCGAGCTGGCGCGCCGCGCGGTCAAGTACGCGGTCTGCGCGGCCCTGGGCCTCGCCCTGGTCCTCGGGCTGGCGGCGCGGGAGTTGCTCGGCCTGTTCTACGGTGCGGCCTACGTCGGAGCCGCACCGGCGATGATCGGGCTGCTCGCCGCCACCACGTTCACGTTCTCGCTCTGGCTGCTCTACCAGGTGCTGATCGCCACCGCGCGTCGCGCCGCCATGGTGCGCCTCGTGGCCTTCGGACTGGCGCTCAATCTCACCCTGAACGCGATCATGATCCCGCGCATCGGCTTCGTCGGCGCCGCCTGGGCGACGCTGCTCGGGGAGGGGATCTCGGTCTGGGTGACGGCCTGGACGGCCGGCCGCGCCCTCGAGGGCATGCATCTCGCCGCTGGCGCCTTCGCGCGCCCGCTGGGGGCGGCGGCGGTGGCGCTGGCGATCGGTCTCGGACTCCGCCACCTGGCGCAGCCGGCAGCCCTCGTGGCGCCGGTCACCGGGCTCGCCTTCGTGGTGCTCCTGGTCCTGACAGGCGCCTTCGATCGCTCGGATCGCGAGGCGCTCCGGTCGCTCGTCCGGCGCCCGGCGGCGCCGGTCGCCAACGGCACGGCGCCCCGCGTCCGTCGCTGAGCACCCGCGCGACCGCCACGCCGGGCCCGTCGGACGCGCATGGCCGGACCGCATGCGCCACGCCGCCTGCTAGACTGAGTGGCGCGGTGTCCCCGCCACGCCGCTCGCAGAAGGTCCGTGTTGCCGGAGGTCCGTATCGTGCGCACACCGCGCGCCGCCGCCTCGCCCCGTCGCGCCACTCACTCACCAGCTGCACCGGCAACCCCCATGCCGGGTGGTGCGGCACCTCCCGCGCTGGCGCCGCACCTCGACTGGCGACGCCTCGCCTCCCCGTCGACCGACCAGCCACTCACGCCGGCCGAGATCAGCGCCCGGGTCGCCGCGCAGCTCACCGCACCGACCGATGGCGCGGCGCTTGTCGTGCGTCCGCCGGTCGTCATCATCGTCCCCGACGCGACCCGCGCCACCGGTGTCCGGGCCATGTTCGCCGGCGTCCAGGCAGGGCTCGATCGCCTCGGCGTCGACGTCGCCGAGCGTCGCGTGCTGATCGCCGGCGGCACGCATCGACCACCCGAGGCGACCGAGATCACCGCCCTGCTCGGTGATCGACCGGCTGCCGGCCGCTTTCTCGTCCACGACTGCCGGGCGCAGAGCGGGCTGACCGATCGCGGTCACACGCGGCGTGGCACTCCGGTCGGCATCGCGACGGCGCTCTTCGAGGCCGGGACGACGCTGGTCATCGGGGGCATCACCGGGCACTACTTCGCCGGCTTCACCGGCGGCTGGAAGGGCATCGTGCCGGGCGCCGCTGGCTACGCGACCGTCCTCGCCAATCACCGGCTGGCCGTCGATCCCACCACCCCCGGCGGTCTCCATCCGGCCTGCACCGAGGGGCAGCTGGCCGGCAACCCGGTGCACGCCGATTTCGTCGAGGCAGCGCGCCGGGCGCCACCGCCGTTCCTCGTGAACGCCGTGGTCGGCGCTGCGGGGGCGATCGTCGATCTGGTGAGCGGCCCGCCGGATCCCGCCCACGCTCGCGGCGTGGCGCTGGCCCGACGCGCCGCGGTCCCCGTCCGTGCCCCGGACCCCGGGGCGCCGTCCGGCGCCGCCGGCCGCCCGCTGACTCCCGCCAGTTTCGATCTGGTCGTCGTCGAAACGCCCGACGCGGGGCGACAGCGCGACTGGATCCAGAGCCACAAGCTGGTCCGCCAGGGGGCCGTCTACCTGCGCGACGGCGGCACGCTCGTGGCACGGCTGGCCTGCCCGGACGGCGTCGGCTCGGAGACCCTGCTCGACTGGATGGACGTGCCGGCCGCCGAGCTCGCCCGCCAGGTCGCGGCACGCTACACCCTGCACGGTCACACCGCGCTGGCAATGCGCGCCCTCTGCCGGCGGGTGCGAATCGTCCTGGTCAGTGCTCTCGCGCCGGAGATCGTGCGCCGCCTCGGGATGGAAGCGGCCGTCTCGCTCGAGGAGGCGCTGCGGGGCGCCGGCCGCCGTCTGCCCGCCGGAGCCCCGGCGCTCTGGGTGGAGCGCGCCGGGGCGCTGCTGCCACCGGGCGCTCCGGGCGCTCGTGACCTGGCGACGGCCTGAACCGCGTCACCCGGCGCACCGCCTGCCCCGCGGCTCGACCGCGCATCGCCGCACTGCCGGGCACCCCCTGCACGCGGCTCCTCAGCACCCGTCGAGCAACGCCGCGACCACGCGCTCGGTCGGCTCGAGCGTCGAGAACAGCTGATCGGGGGCGCTTCGCGCCAGCTCCTCGAGTCCGAACGGGCCGGTGGCGACGGCGACCACCCGCGTGCCGCCCCGGCGCGCACAGTCGACGTCCCGCGGCGTGTCGCCGACCAGGCAGACCTGCTGCGGGGCAAAGCGCACCCCGGTGGCGGCGTGGGCACGCTCGAGTGCGATGCCGACCAGCGCGCCTCGATCCTCGTCGTCCGACCCGAACGCGCCGGCGTGGAAGCAATGGCGAATCCCGAAGTGGTCGAGCTTGAGGCAGGCGGCGGCCTCGACATTGCCGGTCAGGAGCCCGACCACCACCGACGGCTCGCGCTCGAGGCGTGCGAGGAGCTCGCGCACGCCCGCGAAGAGCCGCGGGCGTCGCGACCCCCTGAGCAAGCGCTCCAACTCATCGACATAGCGGGCGAGGATGCGCGGACGGAGGCCCGCGATCTCGGCCGCCGGTAGCCCGGCGCGCTCGAGTAGCTCGCGGATGATCTGCGGGTCGGTGCGGCCGCCGTAGCTGTAGCCATCGACGTCGACGGTGTGACCCGAGACGCCCTTGATCGCCGCCAGCATGGCGCGCCCCCCGAGTCCCCCGGCGGTCAGCAGCGTGCCGTCGATGTCGAACAGGACGAGGCGATGCGGATCCGCAGTGTCCATGCTGGCTCCGTGAGGATGCGTGTGCAGCGTATCATGCTAGCACCGCGTGTCGCGGTGATCCAGCCGCTGCCGCCCACAGCGCGTTTGCGCGGCGGAGCCGCCGCCCGTACCCCGCGCGCGGCGCCCCGACAAGCCGATTGACGCCACCGGACGCCGCCGATAGCATCATTCGGTCCAGGATCTCGGTCGCCGTCAGTCGCCGGCCACGCGCGGCGCCGGGAGATCCGACGCGCGCCGCGCGCCCGCCCGCCAGCCGCCGCGCCCGCGCATCATCACTCTCACCCAACCGGAGCCAGCCCAACAATGCACGCCGATGACGCGCACGCCGATGACGCGAGGGGCCCCGGGCGCTCCGGCGCCGCCGAGGCGCCCGACACCACCGGGGATCCGGCTGCCACGGCGGCCGCCGATGCGGCCGCGGCTGCCCGTCAGCCGACCGTCGCCGATGCGCCACGCACCACCACCGACAAGATCCTCGATCTCCAGCGGCGCAAGGAGGCGGCGCTGCTCGGCGGCGGGGTGGAGCGCATCGAGGCCCTGCACGCCCGCGGCAAGCTGACCGCGCGCGAGCGCGTCGATCTGCTGCTCGATCCAGGGACCTTCGTCGAGACCGGCACCTTCGTGACCCACCGTTGTGCCGACTTCGGCATGCCCGGGCGGCAGATCGTCGGTGACGGCGTCGTCACCGGCTTCGGCCGCATCGACGGGCGGCTGGTCTACGTCTTTGCCCAGGACTTCACGGTCTTCGGGGGCACGCTGTCCGAGTCGAACGCCCAGAAGATCTGCAAGATCATGGACCTCGCGGTCGAGAACGGTGCGCCGCTGATCGGCCTCAACGACTCCGGGGGCGCACGCATCCAGGAGGGCGTCCAGTCGCTCGGTGGCTACGCCGACATCTTCCTGCGCAACACACTGGCCTCCGGCGTCGTGCCGCAGATCTCCGCCATCATGGGGCCCTGTGCCGGGGGAGCGGTCTACTCACCGGCGATCACCGACTTCACGATCATGACGCAGGGCACGAGCCACATGTTCGTGACCGGCCCCGACGTCATCAAGACCGTCACCGGCGAGGAGGTCTCGTTCGACGACCTGGGCGGTGCCATGGCACACAACTCGAAGAGCGGTGTCGCCCACTTCGCCGCCGACGACGAGGAGCACTGCCTCAGGCTGGTCCGCGACCTCCTCTCCTACATCCCTCAGAACAATGTCGACGACCCGCCCCGCCGTGAGCCCACCGACGATCCCAATCGCATGGACGACGCGCTGGGCTCGATCGTCCCCGACGAGCCCAACAAGCCCTACGACATGCTGGAGATCGTGCGCCGGGTGGTGGACGACGGCGAGTTCCTCGAGGTGCACGCCCACTACGCCCGCAACCTGATCGTCGGCTTTGCCCGTCTCGGCGGCCGGCCGATCGGCATCGTCGGCAACCAGCCGGCCGTCCTGGCCGGCGTGCTCGACAACGACTCGTCGATCAAGGGGGCGCGCTTCATCCGTTTCTGCGACGCCTTCAACATCCCGATCGTCACCTTCGAGGACGTCCCCGGCTTCCTGCCCGGCACCGCCCAGGAGTGGGGCGGGATCATCAAGAACGGCGCCAAGCTCCTCTACGCCTACTGCGAGACCACGTCGCCGAAGCTGACGGTCGTGGTCCGCAAGGCCTATGGCGGCGCCTACGACGTCATGTCGTCGAAGCACGTGCGCGGCGACTACAACATCGCCTGGCCGACGGCCGAGCTGGCGGTCATGGGCGCCTCCGGCGCCGTGCGGATCATCTTCAGGAAGGAGCTCAAGGAAGCGTCCGACCCCGTGGCGCGGGAGCGCGAGCTGGTCGATGAGTACAACGCCAAGTTCGCCAACCCCTACATCGCCGCCGGGCTCGGCTACCTCGACGACGTCGTCGAGCCGCGCGAGACGCGACCGCGCCTCTGTGCCGCGCTCCAGATGCTCGCCAACAAGGTGCAGACCCTGCCGCGCAAGAAGCACGGCAACATTCCGCTCTGATCCGCGCCACCAACCGGCCCCGGCACTCGACGGGCAGGATCGGGCGAGCGACGTGCTGACCGCGAGAGCGGGCGCGGAGACAACCGAGGAGACGATGGCAGCGCAGTTCGACCCCGAGACGACGCAGACCCCTGCCGCCGCCGGACCTGGCGACCCGCCGGCGACGCCCGGGCGCGACGCCGCGACACCGCGGAGCGCCCCGCGACGACAGGCATCCGGTCACAGCCGGCGCGCCATCCAGAAGGTGCTGGTCGCCAATCGCGGCGAGATCGCGGTGCGCATCATGCGTGGCCTCGCCGAGCTCGGCATGTCCTCGGTCGCCGTCTTCTCCGAGGCGGACCGCGCGGCCCTGCACGTGCGCCTGGCCAACGAGGCGGTGCCGATCGGACCGGGCCCCTCCGGGCAGAGCTACCTCCGCATCGAGGCGATCATCGACGCGGCGCGCCGTGCCGGTGCCGACGCCGTGCACCCCGGCTACGGATTTCTGGCCGAGAACCCCCGGCTCGCACGCGCCGTCGAGGAGGCCGGCCTCGTCTTCATCGGCCCCGGCGCCGACGCCATCGAGCGCATGGGCAACAAGCTCGAGGCACACGGCATCGCCCGGCAGGTCGGCGTTCCGCTCATCCCGAGCTCGGGTGGCGCGGTCGAGAACCTGGACCAGGCCAGGCGCTGCGCCAAGACCATCGGCTACCCGCTCATGCTCAAGGCGGCGGCCGGTGGCGGCGGCAAGGGCATGCGCATCATCGACAGCGACGAGGAGCTCGAACACGCGCTGCCGCTGGTGCGCGGCGAGGCACGCTCCGCCTTCGGCGACGACCAGGTCTACATGGAGCGCTACCTCCGGAAGCCACACCATGTCGAGATCCAGATCCTCTGCGACGCCGAGGGGCGTGGCATCTACCTGGGCGAGCGCGACTGCTCCGTGCAGCGCCGGCACCAGAAGGTGGTCGAGGAGACGCCGGCGCCGCTCGTCGACGACGCCACCCGACGCGCCATGGGCGAGGCGGCGGTCGCCCTCGCCCGCGCCGTCGACTACCGGAACGCCGGCACCGTCGAGTTCCTGGTCGACCAGGAGGGGCACTTCTACTTCCTCGAGATGAACACGCGCCTGCAGGTGGAGCACCCGGTCACGGAGATGGTGACCGGCATCGACATCGTCAAGGAGCAGCTCCGGATCGCGCAGGGCCAGCCGCTCCGCTTCGCGCAGGAGTCGATCCACTGTCGCGGCGCTGCCATGGAGTTCCGCATCTACGCCGAGGACCCGGCGCACCAGTTCGTGCCCTCGCTCGGCGCCGTGCGCCGTCTGAGGCTGCCGTCCGGTCCCGGCATCCGCAATGACGCCGGCATCTACCCCGGGTACGAGATCCCGATCCACTACGACCCGCTGATCGCCAAGCTCGTCGTCTGGGGCGAGGATCGCGAGGAGGCGCGGCGACGTGCCGCGCGGGCGCTCGGCGAGTACCTGGTCGCCGGCGTGCGGACCAACCTGCCGTTCCACCGCTGGCTGGTGCACCATCCACGCTTCGCGACGGGTGAGGTCGACACCGGCTTCATCGAGGAGGTCTGGGACGGGCGCTTTGCCAGCCAGGGCGCGGCGGCCGAGGAGGAGATCGCGATGATCGCGGCGGCTGTCCAGGCGCTCGAGGACCGCCGCCGCGTCGCCCGGCAGGCCGCGCCGTCGGACGACGGTCCGAGCGCCGATGGCTCGCGCTGGCGCTACCAGCGACGCCCCGGCGGCGCCACCTAGCCGACCCGGCCCGGAGCATCCTGCGCACATTCGGGACCAGCACGCACCCCGGAGGAACCTTGGACTACCGCATCTCAGTCGGCGAGCGCGAGGAGAAGGTGACGATCGACGCGGTCGGCGACGGCTACCGGGTGACGCTCGCGGGGCGCACGGTGACCGTCGACGTCCGGCGCCTCGATCCCGGCACGGTGCTGTCGATGCTGATCGACGGCGAGTCGCACGAGGCGGAGGTGGAGCCGACCGAGACCGGCTACGACGTGCACCTCTCGACCCACAGTCTGGAGGTCGGGCTGGTGCCGGAGCTGCTGGCCCGCGCCGGCCAGCAGCGCAAGAAGTCCGTCGCCAGTGGACCGGTGGTCGTGACGTCGCAGATGCCAGGCGTCGTGGTCTCGGTCGAGGTCGCCCCCGGTGATCGGGTCGAGATCGGCAGCGCGGTGGTCATCGTCGAGGCGATGAAGATGCAGAACGAGTTTACCGCCCCCGCCGCCGGCGTCATCCGGGAGGTCATGGTCGCCGCCGGTGACGCCGTCGCCGCCGGCCAGGTGCTGTTGACGATCGACGCCGGTACCCCCGAGGGAGCCGAAGCATGACCGACGCCAGTTCCGCGATGACTCCGGACGGCACCCCGCGTCGCCCGGCGATCCGTGGCCTCGATCACATCGGGATCGCGGTCGACGACGCCGAGGGCGTGGCGCGCATCCTCTGCGCCGCCCTGGGTGCCGACCCTCGCGGCCAGGAG
>JASFRE010000010.1:0-22307 GCA_050115055.1 Candidatus Eiseniibacteriota bacterium
TATCCGGACCGGCGCGCCGAGCCGCGTGATCTCCACTTCGCCTTCACCAACATCACCAGCGCGCTGGCGGCCGATGCCATCTGGTTCAACTCCGACTTCCACCGCCAGGCCTTCCTGACCGCCGTCCCGGAGCTGCTGGCCCGCATGCCCGATCACCGGCCGCGCGACGTCCGTGCCACACTCGAGCAGCGTTCCGCCGTCGTGCCACCCGGCATCGAGGTCGTTGCCGGCAGCGCCCGGCGCGCGTCCAGGTCGGTGAGCGCTCCCGGCGCGCGCGATCCGCTCATCCTGTGGAACCATCGCTGGGAGCACGACAAGGGTCCGGAGGACTGCTTCGCGGCGCTCGAGCAGGTCAGACAGGCCGGGGGCCGGTTCCGTCTCGCGGTGACCGGTCAGCGCTTTCGCGAGACGCCGGCGGTCTTCGAGACGCTCGGCACGCGCTTCGCCGCCGAGCTCGAGTGCTGCGGTCACCTGCCGGAGGACGACTACCGGCGGCTACTCGCACGGGCGGACATCGTGGTCTCGACCGCCCGGCACGAGTTCCTCGGCCTGGCCGTGCTCGAGGCGATCGCGGCCGGCGCCTATCCGCTGCTGCCGGCGCGGCTCAGCTATCCGGAGATCATCCCATCCGACCTGCACGCGGACCACCTGTACGAGGAGGACCTGGAGGGCACAGGCGCTGTTCCCGCGAGGAGCGCCCTGGCACGGCGTCTGCTCGAGCTCCTCGGGCGACCGGTGCTGCCGGGCACCGCCGTTGTCCGCGCCAGCGTGATCGAGCGCTACGGCTGGCCGGCGCGCGCGGCAGCCTTCGATGCCGCGTTCGACGCGCTCCTCGCCGGTCCGGCCGGGTCCGGGACGGCACGCTGACCGTGTGGGCGGATTGAGCGACCCCCGGTGCGCGTCGCCGATGGTCGTGCTCGCCCTCCTGTCTGACCCGCCGGTCTCCGGAGCCCGGGCTGTCGTGGCGGCTTGACACCGCGCGCGGGGCATGATGTGGTCGAACGACAACGAGCCGGATCTTCCGACTGGCGGCCGTTCGAGTCCTTGCCCCGCGGTGTTTGCATGGCGTTCAACCGGGGCAGTGGAACCGCTCAGATCACGAGAAGGAGACGCAATCATGAGCAGGCGAGCTTCACGTTGGTTCCTGGTGCCCGCGCTCGGTCTGGCCATCGCCGTCATCGGTTGCTCGAAGAACGGCCAGGAGAGCGAGTCGAGCAGCACGGTGACCCAGCTTTCTCAGGAGACCAATCAGGAACTGGATCACTTCAGGCAGGAGATGCAGAACCGGCTCGATGCCATGAAGCAGGAGCTCGACGCCCTGCACGCCCAGGCCCAGACGCTGACCGGCGACGCGCAGAACGCGGCCAATCAGAAGCTCGAGCGGCTCGACACTCAGTACCAGAACATGGTGGACAGCATGAGCGGCATGCACGACGCCATGATGAGCAGGATGCAGGGAATGATGGGTCAGGGCGGCGGCATGATGGGTCACCAGAAGGAGGCCGCGGGGAAGGTCTGGTATGAGATGCGCAACCAGATGAACCAGGGCATGGAAGTTCTCAACGACGGGATCGACTCGGCCAAGCGGGAGCTCATGCCCGGTCAGACCGGGGGCGGGGAGCCTTCGGGACAGTAGGGTTCCGGCCGGGACCGGACCTGTCCGGCGATTCGCGTACGCCGGGGCGCGCGAGCGGGACGCCAGGGTCATCCCGCCTTCGCCGAGCGGGAGTTCCGGCGCGATCTGAACGGCGGCGTGCTGGCGCCAGACTTCGCTCGCCTGCGGTACCCCGAGTGCGGCTTCGAGCGCCTGGTGGTGCAGAGCTGCAAGGGACGCCCGTGTCGAGCTGCGTCGGCACCTTCCTGCGCACGGGGTTCGCATGGCAGCGGCGGCGCGCGCTTCATGCGTGAGCCACGAGGCGCTGCTCACCGGAGCAACCGCGGTCTCGGAGACAATGCAATGCTCCTGCGCTCGTTACCGACCAGCCAATCCCACGTTTGAAGTTCATTCCACGCATGACCGACCAGCCAATCCCACGTTTGAAGTTCTTTCCTCGCGCCACGCACTGGAACCCACGCCGCAGTGGACGGTACGAATTCACCAGGGTGGCAACGATGCAACCACTCGATGATCCGCCATTTCTTGCCTGCGATACCTCTGTGTTGGCCCCTCTCATGCAGTAATCCGCCATACAACCGGAAGGGGTTGCCATGAAGCGCGAGTCGTTCGATGCCATCGTCGTCGGTGCGCGATGCGCTGGATCCCCCGTCGCGATGCTCCTGGCCCGCTTGGGCTACCAGGTCCTTCTTCTCGACAGGGCGAGATTCCCGAGCGATACCGTCTCGACCCATCTGATTCACCCGCCGGGCGTTGCCGCCCTCGAGCGATGGGGACTGCTGGATCGACTGGTGGCGACGGGATGCCCGCCGATCACCGCCTACTCCTTCGACTTCGGCCCGTTCGTGATCTCCGGCGCGCCGGGAACCCAGGAATCCCCCGTCGCCTACGCGCCGCGCCGTACCGTGCTGGACAAGTTGCTGGTCGACGCGGCGATGGAGGCGGGCGCCGAGGTGCGCGAGGGCTTCGCGGTCGACGAGGTCGTGATCGAAGAGGGTCGTGTCGCCGGGGTCCGTGGCCGTGACGCTGCGGGGCGGGTGGTCACGGAGAAGGCCCGCGTCGTCGTCGGCGCGGACGGCATCCACTCCGCCGTCGCCAAGGCTGGGGGGGCGGAGCGCTACAACGAGAAGCCGCGCCTGCTGGCCGCCTACTACACGTACTTCCGCGGCGTGTCGAACAACGATCGGTTCGAGACGTACGTCCGGCCACACCGGGGGATCGCTGCGTGGCCGACGAACGACGATCTGACGGTGGTGATCGCCGGGTGGCCCTTTGCGGAGTTCGCCGCCAACAAGAAGGACATTGAGAAGAACTACCTGAAGACGCTCGAACTCGCCCCGGACTTTGCAGGCCGTGTCCGCCAGGCCAGGCGCGAGGAGCGCTTCTACGGCACAGCGGTGCCGAATTTCTTCCGCAAGCCGTTCGGTCCGGGCTGGGCCCTCGTCGGAGACGCGGGATACACCAAGGACTTCATCACCGCGCAGGGGATCAGCGACGCTTTTCGCGACGCGGGACTCTGCGCCAACGCGCTCCACGAGGTGTTCTCCGGCAAGCGTTCGTTCGACGATGCGATGGGAGGCTACCAGGCCACACGCGACCAACACGTCTTGCCGATGTACGAGTTCACCGCCCAGCTCGCGTCGCTCGAGCCCCCATCGCCCGAACTCCAGCGGATACTCGGCGCGGTGCACGGCAACCAGGCGGCGATGGACGGTTTCGCGCAGGTCAACTCGGGCGTCACCTCACCTGCAGAGTTCTTCTCCGAAGAGAACGTCCAGTGGATCTTCCAGTCAGCCGCGTGAGCCCCTGAGCAGCTCACATGCGTTCTCCTCGACCCGCGGAGTCGCGCCACCGGCCGCCGGTCGACCGCGAGGCGAAGGCGCAACACCCGGGTCGTCTACCGTCTCGACGCGGCCCCATACCGAGACACGACGACACGACGCAGGGCCCTTCGTCGATGAGGGCTCGCTGCAGGAGCCCGGGGCGCCTGGGCGACCGGTGACACGGCCTCCGCGTCGAGCGCACCGGGCGTGCCCGCTTCGGGGGATGGTCGCCGAGACGACGCGCCCGACCGACCAGTCAAGCCCGCACGCGCGAAATCCTGGCGCGGCTGATGGTTCGTCCTCGAACCTGGGAACCGACCGCGACGCCGCGGCCGGCGGTTACCGGAGCAACGTGAGCTTCCCGCTCGTCTCGAAGGCCCCGACCGTCGAGCGGTAGAGATAGACACCGCTGGCTGCGGGGCCGCCGGTCTCGGTCGTCCCGTCCCACGCCGCGACGTGCTCGCCCGGCGCCAGCGTCCCGTCCACCAGACGGCGGATTAGCCGACCGCGCTCGTCGAAGATCGTGATGGCCACCGGAAGCGCCGCGTCGCCGGGGACGACGTAGCGGATGCTCGTGCGCGGATTGAACGGGTTCGGGTAGGGAGCGGACACGCTCGCCCGCTCGGGGGCGCCGGCCCGCGAGGTGGAGACGCCGGTCTGCGAGCCGGTGCCCAAGCCGCCGTTCTCGGTGTGCAGCATGGCGCCCGTGTTGGGCCAGAGGGAGCCTCCCGCCCAGCCGTGATTGGCGTCCACGAAGGTGATGGCGCGCAGGTTCACCTGCTCGGACCCCGTCCCCGGGTCCTGAGGCTCCCAGCTCTGACCGCCGTCGACGGTGTGCAGGATCACGGGGTGCAGGTTCATGTCCTTGCCCGCAATCCACCCGGTCATGGCGTCCAGGAAGGTCACGCTCTGGAGGTCGGCGACGACGCCGGAATCCTGCATCTGCCAGTGAATGCCGCCATCCGTGGTGTGGATCACGGCACCGTCGTCTCCCACGCACCAGCCGGTCTCTGCGTCCACGAAGCAAACGCTGCTCAGGTAGCTCGCAATCCCCGCGCTCTGCGGATTCCAGCTCCCGCCCCCGTTCGCCGTGTACAGGATGCCGCCGGATCCGCCCACCGCCCAGCCGTGGCCCGGGTCCGCGAAGTCGACGTCCTGCAGGGGATGGCTGTAGGAAGCCCAGTACTGCTGGCTCCAGTGGGTGCCGTCGGAGGTGTGGACGATGACCCGGCGGTCGTCGCTCCCGATGAGGTCGACGAAGCCACCCACCGCCCAGCCGTGCTGGGCGTCCACGAAGTCGACGGCGTTCAGGGTGTACTCGGTGGCCGACGGCTGCTCGGTCCACGTAGCTCCCTCGTCGTCGGTGTGGAGGATCGTCCCTCCCAGGGAGTAGCCGTCGCCGACCAACCATCCTGTCTGGGCGTTCACGAAGCAGACGTCCTGGTACTGGTGCGGGAACTGCTGGCCGTCATCCTGCTGGTTCCAGGTATCGCCACCGTTGGCGGTGTGGATGATCTCCCCGGCGGTCGTCACGGCCCAGCCGGTCTCCACGTCCACGAACGACATCCCCGTGACGCCGTACTCGGCCCCGGGGGACTGTGCGTACCAGCCGATGGTCCCCGACAGCTTCGCGAACTCGAAGGAGTCGCTGGCCCAGATCAGATCGGGGTAGACGCCCGCATACGTGGTGTAGGTGTAGGTGCCGGCCGGTAAGCCGCCGGATAGATCCTGGATGAGGTCCTCCTGGGCCGACCAGCCCGCCGGGAGCGTCAGTTCCTCGGGGCCGTATCCGGTCTGCGTCCCGCCGCCGTTCGGGAGGGTGTAGGTGGTCCAGACGTCGAAGGTGAGCGGTCCGGCCTCGTCGTTGCCGACCTGCACGTTGTAGCCGAAGCTGCCACCCGAATGGGGAAGGTTGATGGGCGGATTGTAGGGAGTGAGCGTCACGGTGACGTTCTCGGCGACCGCCGCTGGAGCAAGGGCCGTCACACCTCCTGCCCATGCCGTGAACAGCGCGACTCCCAAGATCAATGCGCGTCGGCCTCCGAGCATGGCGAGTCCTTTCTGTGGAGGGTTCCTACCTGCAACGGGGAGCACTCGGCCTGACGGGCGGGTCTCGTGGGGCGGGCTCGGCCCGGCGGTCTTTCGATCGTACTCCTCGGCGGTCGGGGAGTCATCCACTGGGCCGCCGGACGAGTGTCCGAGGGGAGTTTGGGCCCGACACAGGTTGGGCCGGAGTGTTGATGATCACGAAAGTGTCAACAATTGTTCGCGAAACCGTCACCGTGCTCCGGGCGATCCGCCACACGGGCCGTCCATGTCACTGAGCGGTGTGCAGTTGATCGCGCATGGCGACCGCGGTGCGGTCACGCCCATACGCATCCCTGGCCGTCATGGCCGGCGCGATCCTGCGTTATGATGGCATCGTGGCGTTTGCCACGATCTCCGGGGCATCACGCGCGAAGGGAGACGTCATGTCAGCCGATCGCATCGCACCGTGCATCCTGCTTGCAGTGTTCCTGCTCGCGGGCCCCTCACTGGCCGAGGAGGGCGATCAGCTCTGGCAACATAGCTACGGCGGCGTTGCGCAGGAGAGGGGGGATGGTGTCCAGGCGACGTCGGACGGCGGTCTCATCCTCGTCGGATACACCTTGTCGAGCGGCCATGGCGGTCGCGACGTGTACCTGGTGAAGGTCGACGCCGGCGGCGAGGTCGAGTGGGAGGGGGCGTTCGGGACCGCGGCCAACGACGAGGGGAAGGCGGTCATCCAGACCGCCGACGGTGGCTATCTCGTCGCCGGCAATCTGAACATCGGCAGCCAGAACACCATGGAGGGCCTGCTGATCAAGGTCGACGGCAACGGCGCGGAACAATGGCAGGCGACCTATGGTGGAGCGACGGAGGACCAGTTCCTCGACGTCGCCGAGTGCGCACACGGCGGCTACGTGATGGTCGGCGTGACCACGTCGTACGGTCCCGGCGGCCACGCCGCGTGGATCGTCAGGGTCGACGCGGCCAGCGGGATGCTCTGGCAGAACGCCGTCGCGCTCGCCGGGCATGGGTTCGACTACTTCACGACCGTCGCCACCAAGGCAAGCGGCGACTTCGCCGCTGGTGGTTACAGCGGAGATGGGGTCACGTTCCCCGAGTACGACGCCGAGTCGGCAGGGTTCGACTCGCTGGGGACGCTGACCTGGCAGCACACCTATGACGACAGCTACTACGACCGCATCTACGGCATGACCGCCACCGCCGACGGCGGTCTCGCGTTCGGTGGGGTGAGCACCGGCGGCATGACGATCTGGCGCACCGCTGCCAACGGCGTCCTGATCTGGCGCCAGCAATTCCAGACCATCACCAATGACACCGGCCTCGACGTCATCGAGACCGCCGATGACGGTTTCCTGATCGGCGGCAGCACCTACAACTACGGTGATGGCGCGTACCAGATGTACGTCGGCAAGACCGATGCCGGGGGGGAGCCACTCTGGGAGCGCCTCTACGGGGGGGACGATGACGAGGGCTGCTCGGCAGTCGCCGAGACGCCGAACGGTGACTACGCGCTCGCCGGTACCACCAACTCGATCGGAGCGGGCAGCGACGATCTGATCCTGATCCTGGTGGAGGGTCCCGGGGCCACGGCCGGGATCGTGCCGTCGCCTGCTGCCATGGTGGCGGGTCCGCGGATCTCGGCGTATCCGAATCCCTTCAATCCGGTGGCGGTGATCACGCTGCGCCTTCCGGCGGCGGCCAGGACCGATCTGGCCATCGTCGATGTGCGCGGTCGTCGCGTCCGCACACTGCTCCGCGGCGAGGAGCTGCCAGCGGGGGCGCATGAGTTGCGATGGAACGGGAGGGACGACAACGGTCGTCCTGTCTCCTCGGGGGTCTATCTGATTCGCTCGGTGGTGGATGGAGCACGCGCGAGCCATCGGATCACGCTGCTGAAGTGAGGTGTCGACGCGGCCAGCTGCGGTGCCGCCGCCGGCGCCGGCGAGGCCGGTCGGAGGTGATGGGCCGCTCATCGAGGGCGAGGTGGCGGCGCGGCATGCCACCGGCGGGACGTCCCGGGCGCCGCCCCGAGACGCGGCGTGCGGCCGGGCCGGGCGCGGCAGGCGTGAGTCGCGGCGTCGCTTGACCGATTGCCTGCCCATGCCCAGTCGATGCAACCGATCCAGTGGCGGTCACCGCGCTCTTCCAGCTCCGCGAGGTGCAGGCCACGCGCGTGGTCACGTGATCGCCGTGTCCGGCCTGCATGGACAGCTGGAGCGGCCGGCGAGGGTGGCCGGCGAGGGCGACCGGCGAGCATGGCGGGTGAGGGTGACCGGCGAGCGTGACCGGCGAGCACGGCCGGCGAGCATGGCGGGTGAGGGTGGCCGGCGAGCACGGCCGGCGAACGCGATGACCGGCATGGCATGGCGGCAACGCCGCACCCGCACCTTCGCACTGCTCAGCGGAACGACGCCTTGATCGCCCCCCAGGTCACGCCCTCGACCGGCACCGGCGCATCCATGACCCAGATGTCCGCGTTACCGCTCCGCACCGACATGAAGGCGATGCGCGAGCCGGTGGGCGAGATGGCCGGCTGGCGCTCGAGCGCCGGATGCGTGGTCACCTGCGTCGGCACGCCGCCCACCGCCGGAACGGTCCAGATGTCGCCGGTCCCCCCACCCACGATGCAGTAGGCAAAGGCGATCTGGGACCCGTCCGGCGACCAGCAGGGCTCGACTTCGTCGTCATCGAGGTCGGTCAGCCGAGCTGCGGCCCCGCCGATCGCGGGTATCAGGTACAGGTCGTACTGCTCGGGTGCGATTCGGCTCGAGGCAAAGGCGATCGTCGTGCCATCCGGCGACCAGGCCGGCTGCGCGTCGAGACCGGGATCATTGGTCAGCTGCGTCGCGGCACCACCGCTCGCGGGAATGGTCCAGATGTCGTAGCTGCCGGCCCTGTTGGAATAGAAGGCGAGCATCGAGCCATCCGGTGACCAGCACGGGGCCAGGTCATCGTGCGGATCGTTGGTGATCCGCACGGCATCGCCGCCGACCGCGGGGATCACCCAGATGTCATGGCCGCCGGCCCGGTCAGAGGTGAAGGCGATGCGGCTGCCGTCGGGCGACCAGGCCGGATCGCTGTCGGAGGCGACATGCGTGGTGATCCGTGTCGCCGCGCCGCCGTTCGACGGGATCACCCAGATGTCGTAGCTCCCCTCGCGGGTCGAGGCAAAGGCGATCTGCGTGCCGTCCGGCGACCAGGTCGGGTCGACGTCGGTGGCGTGGTGGAACGTGATCTGCTGCTGGGCGAGGGCGGTACCCCACGGTCCGGCAGCAAGGGCGAGGACGATGACTCCAGAGACGAGAGCGATCGGCGCGCGTCGCATGTTGCTGCCTCCCGAGGATGCATGAACCGGGACCGGGACGTCGACGGGTCTCTGCCAATCATACACTAGCTGGCCGCACGCTGGCGCTCCCTCCCCGGCCGCCCGCGCGGCGTCGCGACGCGTCTTGATCAACACACCCGGGTCGACGGTGCCATCATTGCGATGCGTCGTCATGACCCCGGCCGCCGCCCTGGAGGGTCGATGACCCCACCCCATCGCCAGGCTGCGCGAGCGGCCGGCCAAGGCGATGCGCAGCCGCCCACAGACAACGAGCCGCGACTGGCATCACCAGCCGCGGCTCGCGCGTTCCCCACCCGGCACCCTCCCGGCGGGCGTCGCGGGTCGCGTCACCTCCACGCCCGTCGTGAACGCGGTGCGTGGGGTGCGTCTCGATCCGGTCACGGCCCTGCAGGGGTCGCCAGGCGATCGGACCAGCAATCGGTCCCGTTCTAGTACATGTCGCCGCCGAAGTCGCCGCCACCACCCGGCATGCCGGCCGGCGCGGGCTTCTCCTTCTCGGGCTTCTCGGTGACCAGCGCATCGGTGGTCAGGAGCAGCCCGGCGACGCTCGCCGCGTTCTGCAGCGCCGTGCGCGTCACCTTGGTCGGATCGATGATGCCGGCCTCGAACATGTCGACGTATTCCTCGCGATCCACGTCGAAGCCGACTGTCTTCTTCTCCTTCTTGATGTTGACGACGACGACCGATCCCTCGAGCCCGGCGTTGTTGGCCAGGGAGCGGGCCGGCTCCTCGAGGGCGCGCCGGACGATCTGCGCGCCGATCTGCTCGTCCTTCTCGTGGTCGGTGAAGGTCAGCTTCTCGACCGCCGGGACCGCGCGCACGAGCGCCGTGCCGCCGCCGGGCACGATGCCCTCCTCGACGGCCGCGCGCGTGGCGTGCAGCGCATCCTCGACGCGCGCCTTCTTCTCCTTCATCTCGGTCTCGGTGGCGGCACCGACGTTGATGACGGCCACGCCGCCCGACAGCTTCGCCAGCCGCTCCTGCAGCTTCTCGCGATCGTAGTCGGAGGTCGACTCCTCGATGGCGCGGCGGATCTGGGCGATGCGACCGCCGATGTCGGCCTGCTTGCCGGCGCCCTCGATGACGGTCGTGTTCTCCTTGTCGATCGCCACGCGCTTGGCGCGACCGAGGTCAGAGAGCTGCACGTTCTCGACCTTGATGCCGATGTCGTCGCTCACCACCTGGCCGCCGGTGAGGACGGCGATGTCCTCGAGCATGGCCTTGCGGCGATCACCGAAGCCCGGCGCCTTGACCGCGCAGCACGCCAGCGTGCCGCGCAGCTTGTTGACGACCAGGGTCGCCAGGGCCTCGCCCTCGACGTCCTCGGCGATCAGGAGGAGGGGCTTGCTCGACTGCGCCACCTTCTCGAGCAGCGGCAGCAGGTCCTTCATGTTGGAGATCTTCTTCTCGTGCAGGAGGATGAAGCAGTCCTCGAGCACGCACTCCATGCCCTCCTTGTCGGTCACGAAGTAGGGCGACACGTAGCCGCGATCGAACTGCATGCCCTCGACCACGTCGAGCGTGGTCTCGATGCCCTTGGCCTCCTCGACGGTGATCGTGCCGTCCTTGCCGACCTTGTCCATGGCGTCGGCGATGATCTCGCCGATGGTCTTGTCTGAGTTGGCCGAGATGCTGCCGACCTGCGAGATCTCGGTGCGACCCTGCACCTTCTTCGACTGCTTCTTGAGATCGGCGACCACCGCCTCGACCGCGCGATCGATGCCGCGCTTGATGCCCATCGGGTTCGAGCCGGCGGTGACGTTCTTCAGGCCCTCGCGGAAGATCGACTCGGCGAGGATGGTCGCGGTCGTGGTCCCGTCACCGGCGACGTCCGAGGTCTTCGACGCCACCTCGCGTACCATCTGCGCGCCCATGTTCTCGTAGGGATCCTCGAGCTCGATCTCCTTGGCGACCGTCACGCCGTCCTTGGTGACGGTGGGCGATCCCCACTTCTTGTCCAGCACGACGTTCCGGCCACGCGGGCCGAGGGTGACCTTCACGGCTCTCGCGAGCTTCTGGACGCCGGCCAGGATCGCCGAGCGCGCCTCCTCATCGAAAAGCAACTGCTTGGCTGCCATGATCTCCTGTTCTCCTTCCTCAGCCCGGGCTCCCGCACGTGCGGGCCCACTCCCGGATGGATCCGCCGCGAATCAGTCGGTCGCGACGCTGCCTGTACCGTCCTGATCGTTTGAAATCGTCTCGTCGCCGATGGCGCCCGCCTCGCCACCGCGCCCATGACTCGCCTTACTTGCGGATCACGCCGAGGACGTCGTCCTCGCGCAGGATGACGTACTCGTCGCCCTCGATCTTGACCTCGGTGCCGGAGTACTTCCCCATCAGCACGCGGTCGCCGTTCTTCAGCTCCATTGGCAGGCGCTTGCCATTCTCGTCGAGCCGGCCGGGGCCGACCGACATGACCTCGCCCTGCATGGGCTTCTCCTTGGCGGTGTCCGGGATGATGATGCCGCCGCGCTTGACCTCTTCCTCCTCGATGCGCTTCACGAGGACGCGATCCGACAAAGGATGAACATTCATCTTCGTTCCCTCTCGTTCGGTGTGAAGGCCGGCCAGTCGTGGTGCCGTCACCTTCGCGTTTCCGCTGCAATCGCAGTGACCGGTCGCTCTGGTCCTGGCCGCGAGTGCCGGCGCGCCATCGACCCGGTCGTGTGCCTGGTTGTCGACCGGGGATGCACGCCTCGTACCAGCCGGAACGAGATCCGGACGGCTTCCGTAACTCACCGCATCAGCGTGGGTTACGGCAGCCAGAGGAGCGTCCCGCATCACGGACAGCAGCCTAGCATTGCCCAATTGGCAATGCAAGTCAAATCTGCGTGAATCACATAAGCATCTACAAAATAGTCTGATGACTCGATGGGTCGAAGGTCTCTGAGGGCTAGACCACTTCATTCGCGTGCCAGAATGGCACGCTTCGCAGCCACCGGCCGCCACGTTGACACGCCGCCAACTCACGCTGCCATGACACCTTCGGTGCTGGCCGCCGGACAGCGCCTGCCATACCATTGAGGGGAGCCCCGGGGCTCGATCGCCACCGCCAGCACACCCACGCGCACCATCAGGAGCCCGACCCGATGACCCAGGAACGCCCGCCGCACTCGCCCGACGCCACCCCCCATCCGGCCGACTCGCACCGCGATGCGGCCCGGAGGTCCGAGACCCGTGCCGCCTGGCTCCTCGCCGCCCTCGCCGTGCTTGCCTTCGCCGCCTGGTGGTGGACGGCACCCGTCGGGGACAGCGCCAACCTGGTCCTCGAGTCCGCGGAGCAGGCACCTCCGACGGCCGGGCTCAAGGTGCCGAACGAGTGGTTCTTCCTGCAGCGTGCGTGGCCCCATCCGGACATCAACCAGGCGGCCCGTCTGGCCGCGGTCGAGCAGGCGACCCGCCTGCGCTCCGAGGCCGAGGATCTCCAGGAGCCCTGGCAGCCGGTCGGTCCGTCCAACATCGGCGGTCGCATCGCCGATGTCGCCGCGCACCCGACCGACCCCCTGATCTGCTACGCCGGTGCCGCCGCGGGCGGCGTCTTCAAGACCACGAACGCCGGGCAGAACTGGGTCCCGCTCATGGACCAGGAAGCGAGCCTGTCGATCGGCTCGATCGCCCTCGACCCGAACGATCCCGAGACCCTCTACGTCGGCACCGGCGAGCCGAACGGGGGCGGCGGCAGCGTCACCTACGGCGGCACCGGCGTCCTCAAGTCCACCAACGGCGGCGCCACGTGGGAGTCGATCGGGCTGGCGGCGACGCGCTACATCGGCCGCGTCAAGGTCGATCCGTCCAACTCGAGTCGCGTCTTCGTGGCAGCGCTCGGCAGCCTGTTCTCGACCGGCCCCGACCGCGGGATCTACCGGTCGACCGACTCCGGTGGAAGCTGGGAGCATGTCCTCGCCGTGAACGACTCGACCGGCGGCATCGATCTCGCCATCCACCCGACCGACTCCAACGTGATCTATGCGGCCATGTGGGAGCGCGTGCGGCGCGCCAACTACCTGAACTACGGCGGACCTGCGAGCGGGCTCTTCCGGTCGACCGATGGTGGCGACACCTGGCACGAGCTCGTGAACGGGCTGCCGACCGGGCCGGACGTCGGTCGGATCGGCATCTCGCTCTGCCGCGACACGCCCGAGATCCTCTACGCGATCTACGCCGACGCCAGCCCCGGCTACTTCATGGGCGTCTACAAGACCACGGACGGCGGCGACTCGTGGTTCCAGACCAACGACGGGGTGCTATCGAACGTCTTCTCGTCCTACGGCTGGTGGTTCGGCAACATCCGCGTCGACCCGGTCAACCCGGACCGCGTCTTCGTGCTGGGCCTCGACTTCTACCGCTCGACCAACGGTGGCGCCAGCTGGTCGTCTGCCGCCGGCTCCATGCACGTCGATCACCACGGCCTCGACTTCACCGTCGACCCGAGCTTCATCTACGAGGGCAACGACGGCGGCATGTACCTGTCGACGAACGGCGGGACCCTCTGGAACCAGCTGCCCGACCTGCCCGCCACGCAGTTCTACACCGTCGAGGTCGATCACCAGCTCCCCCAGCGGCGGTACGGCGGCACACAGGACAACGGCACCAACCGCACCCTGACCGGCAACCTGGACGACTGGCACCAGATCCTCGGTGGCGACGGCTTCTACTGTCAGGTCGACCCGTCGAACAACAGCTACGTCTACGCCGAGTACCAGTACGGCAGCCTCTTCCGTTCGGTGAACGGCGGCGGCTCCTTCAGCTCCGCGCAGTCCGGGCTGAACAGCCAGCGCAACTGGTCGATGCCGGTGATGGTCGATCCATCGAATCCGTCGACGCTCTACACCGGGACCGACCGCGTCTACCGGAGCACCAACCGTGCCCAGAGCTGGAGCGCCATCTCCGGCCTGCTGACCAACGGTCCCGGCAACGGCAACATCACCTTCGGGACCGTCACCACGGTGGCGGTGGCAGAGACCGACCCGCAGGTCATCTGGGCCGGCACCGACGACGGCAACGTCTGGGTGACGTTCGACGGCGGCGGCTCCTGGTTCCAGGTCGACGCCCAGCTGCCCGATCGCTGGGTGACGCGCGTCGCCGTCGACCCGACCGACGCCACGATCTCCTACGTCACGATCTCCGGCTTCCGCTGGGACGAGCCCCTGCCGCACGTCTTCCGGAGCACCAACTTCGGGGCCAGCTGGACCGACGTGAGCTCCAACCTGCCGGAGATGCCGGTCAACGACCTCGTCGTCGACCCGGACGCACCGTCGACGCTCTACGTCGCCACGGACCTCGGTGTCTACGTCACCCACGATACCGGCGGCAACTGGACGGCGCTCGGCGCCGCGCTGCCCGGCGTCGTCATCACCGACCTCGAGCTCCACCAGCCGACCCGCACGCTGGTCGCCGCGACCTTCGGGCGATCGATGTGGACCTACGATCTCGCCGCGACGACGGCGGTGGCGGCCGCCGCCGGGGCGCCGGCCCCGGTGGTGCCGCGGCTGGCACCGGTCGGCCCCAATCCGCTGACCGCCGGCCCGGCGACGGTGCGCTTCACGCTGCCGCGTGCGGCGGAGATGTCGCTCAAGATCTACGACGCCACCGGCCGCCTGGTGCGCGTGCTGGCCGATGCCAACCAGGTCCTCGCCGCCGGCGAGCACGTCATCGACTGGGATGCGCGCGATGAGCGCGGGCGTCAGGTGGCGGGCGGGATCTATCTGGTCCGCCTGGCCGGGGACGGCACGGTGGCGACGCGCAAGGTCTCGGTCATCCGGTAGGCTGCCGGCACACCGTCAGGCCCACGCCGGGGTGGCGATGCCGTCGGCGTCGACCGACCATGGCATCCAGACGAGGGCCAGCCCGTCGATCTGGATGTCGCTCTTGCGCGGCCGGATCTCGATCGTCTCGAGCGCGGGCGGTCCGGCATCATGCGCCGCGCGCAGCGCCTCGATCTCCCGCGCCAGCCCGGCCTCGAGCTCCTCGAGCTCAGCGTCGATCCGTTCCAGGCTCTGCGCCGCGCGGCCGATGTCCTCGTGCTCGCGCGCCGCGCGCCCCATGCCGCGCGCCGCGGTGGTCGCGCGTCCGATCGACCGGGCACTCGCCACCTTGCGCCCGAAGAGGCCACCGAGGATGGTGGCGCCGATCGAGATCGCCGTCTGCAGCTTCTGGTGATCGTACTGCGACTGCTCGCGCTCGATGCGCGCCGCGGCGCGACGGCGGCGCTCCTCGAGCCGCACCAGCCTGGGTGCGTAGCGCTTGCGGAGCTTCTCGACCTGGAGATCGCGCGCCTCCCGCGCCAGCTGGGCGACTCGCGTCTGGAACGCGCTCATGGACTCGTCGGCCGCCGAGATCGCGCGGAGCTCCCGGCAGCGGTGGATGGCGAGCGTCTCCTCGCGGTAGAGGAACTGGATCAGCTGCTTCCGCCAGCGCGCGCGCTCGCTGGCGCGCAACACCGCTGGCGGCAGGTCGGCGAAGGCGGCCCTCGCCGGTGGATCGCTCGGCAGGGAGCCGGGCGCCCGCTCCAGGCGTTCCGCCTCCTCCCAGGCGGCGTCGTCCACATCTCCGGCCAGGGTCAGGCGCAGCGTCGTCTGGCGCCAGACATCGAGGTCGAACGCGGCGCGTACGTGATGCAGTCGCGCGGTCGCCACGAGCGCCGGCCGGTAGACGAGCCGTGCGTCCGGCGGCATCCGCGAGGCAGCGACCGGGACGAAGCGCTCGTCGAGCTCGGGCGGCACGATCGGTCGGTCGGCGGCGGTGGCCGGCACGATCGTGGATCCCCCGGCCGGCCCGCCCCCGGCCGACCCGCCCCCGCCCTGCTCCGGCCCCGCGCCGGCACCTGCCCGCCCGCCGGCGGCGGCCGGCGGCGGCACCTCCACGGCATTCGCCGTCCCCTGCTCGACGAGACGCCGGATTTCGCGGCGGGTCAGCGGACCGCGCAGATACGACATCGCCCAGCGCGTCCTGAACAACACCGGCGCGTCCTCGTGGACGTTGTTCATGAAGAAGACGCGCCGGTCGAGACCGGCCAGCGTCGACGCGAGCTCGCCGCGGCTCCACCGCGCACCGCCGCGCGCCGACTCCAGCCCATCGAGCAACCGGTCCCGATCGCGCTCGGTCTGCAGCCGGCCGACGAACCAGGTGCCGGCGTTCGACAGCGCCTTGTAGTCGAGGTCGACCGGGTTCTGCGTCGCCAGCACGAGACCGAGTCCGTGGGCCCGGGCCTGCTTGAGGAGTGTGAGCATCGGCGTCTTCGACGGCGGACTGGCGGTCGGCGGCAGGTAGCCGAAGACCTCGTCCATGTAGAGGAGCGCGCGCAGGCTCGCCGTGCCGGCCTGGGTGCGCATCCAGCCGACCACCTCGCCGAGGAGCATGGTGACGAAGAACATGCGCTCGACATCCGTCAGGTGCGCGATCGAGAAGATCGACAGGCGCGGTCGGCCATCATCTCCCCGGAGCAGCCGATCGATGTCGAGCGGTTCACCCTCGAGCCAGGCGCCGAAACCGGGGGCCGCAAGCAGGTTATTGAGGCGAAACGAGAGCTCGCGCCGTTCCCTGGCCGGGAAGAACGACTCCAGATCCAGCACCCCGAGGCGATCGAAGCCGGGAGACTGGACCTCGCGGATCAGTGTCGCCAGATCGAGATCGCGGCCGGCGCGCCAGGCGCCCTCGATGATCGTGGCCAGCAGGATGTGTTCGCGACTGCGCACCGGATCGGAGTCGACGCCGGCTAGGGTCAGGACCCCCGACACCGACGTGCCCACCGCCTCGCGCAGGAGGTCCGCATCGTCGAGCAACGCCGCTGGCGGCGCCGACAGCGAGCGCAGCAGGCGCACCGGACGGCCGGCATGGCTACCGGGGGTGTAGATCCGCATCTCGCAGGCCGCGCGCAGGGCGGTGATCCGCTCCGGTCCCTGTCCCCAGGCAGCAAGCCCGTCGCGCCAGGCGGCGGCGACCTCCGCGGCATGCGCGTCGGGCGACAGACCTCGTCGCGTCGCCTCGGCCTCGTCGATCCAGGGACGGAACGCGGCCGCCGACAGCTCCGGGAAGGTGAGCAGCAGATTCCCGAGGTCGCCCTTCGGGTCGATCACCAGCGCCGGCACGCCATCGAGCGCCGCCTCCTCGAGCAACGACACGCAGAGCCCGGTCTTGCCGCTGCCGGTCATCCCGACACAGACGGCGTGCGTCGTCAGGTCCTTGGAGTCGTAGAGCAGGGGTTCGTCGAGCGTCACGTCGCGCCCGCGATCGTGCAGCCGTCCCAGATAGAGCACACCCAGCTTCTCGAAGTCCTGCATGTTCGACCCCCGAGGGCGGTGGTGGACGTGCCGGCGCGCCGCGATCACGCCGCGACGACCGGCGCGATTCTTGGTGCGCGCACGGTGCCTGTCAAGCCGGCGCGGCAGGCGTCCACGGACGGCGCTCGATCCTCCGCTTGCATCTCGCGCGACGGACGACCTATCATCCTGCGCGCTCCAGGTGCAGCGCATCGCGGCGTGCAGCCGCGCGGTCAGGCACCGGAGAGAACCGATCGCAGCAGCAGCATCGACGGGACGGTCCCCGAGCCCGTGGCGCCGCGCCGCCGGGCCCACGGGTCACACCCGAGGAGAAGACGATGGCAGAGAAGGTCTCCGAGATCGAGGGCATCGGCCCCAGCCACGCCACACGCCTCGAGGCCGCCGGCATCAAGACGACCGACGACCTGCTCGAACGCTGCGCCGACCCCTCCGGACGCAAGAAGGTCGCCGATGCCACCGGGCTGGGCGAGAGCCTGCTGCTCCGGTGGGCCAACATGGCCGACCTGATGCGCGTCTCCGGGATCGGTCGCCAGTACGCCGAGCTGCTCGAGGCGGCCGGCGTCGACACGATCAAGGAGCTTCGCAATCGCAACGCGGAGAACCTCGCCGCCCGGATGCAAGAGGTCAACGCCGAGAGGAACCTGTCCGGTAACGCACCGCCCGCCTCGATGGTGAAGGCCTGGATCGAGCAGGCCCAGCTGCTCGACCCGAAGCTCACCTACTGAGCGGTCGTCACCCGGCCCCGTCGCCATGCGCGCCATGCAACTCGACTGCCCGCGACCGATCGAGCGCCGTCCCCTCGCCGCCGTCGATCGCGAAACACCGGAGCCCGGACCCGGCGAGGTGCGGATCCGCGTGCACGTCTGCGGCGTCTGCCACACCGACCTGCACACGGTCGAGGGCGATCTCGAGCTGCCGCGCCTGCCGCTCGTGCCGGGCCACCAGGTGGTCGGGCTGATCGACGCGGTCGGACCCGGAGTCGAGGACCCGGCGGTCGGCGACCGGATCGGCGTCGCCTGGATGTTCCGGACCTGCGGGAGCTGCCGCTACTGCACGACGGGACGCGAAAATCTGTGTGAGTCAGCAGAATTTACTGGCCTTCATGCCGACGGCGGCTACGCCGAGTCGATGATCGTGCCGGCCGGCTTCGTCTACCCCGTCCCCGAGGGGTTCGGCGATCGCGAGGCGGCGCCGCTCCTCTGCGGCGGCGTCATCGGCTACCGCGCCCTGGTGCTGAGCGAGGTCCGTCCCGGTGCCCGGCTCGGACTGTACGGCTTCGGCTCCTCGGCGCACGTCACGATCCAGGTCGCCCGCCACCAGGGCTGCGAGGTCTACGTCTGGAGCCGGAGCGAGGCGCATCGCCGGCATGCGGAGGCGCTGGGCGCGGTCTGGACCGGCGCGGTGCCGGATCGCCCTCCGGTGGCGATGGACGGCAGCATCCTCTTCGCGCCGGCCGGCGAGCTCGTGCCACCGGCCCTCGAGGCGCTCGACCGCGGCGGCACGCTGGCCCTGGCCGGCATCCACATGTCGCCGCTCCCGTCGATCGACTACCGTCGGATCTACGGCGAGCGCGCCATCCGCTCGGTCGCCAACGCCACCCGTGACGACGCCCGCGACCTGCTCGAGATGGCCGCCGCCATCCCGATCCGTACCGACGTCAGCGAGCATCCGCTGGCCGACGCCAACCAGGTCCTCGCCGCCCTGAAGCGCAGCGACCTGAACGGCAGCGCCGTGTTGCGCGTCTCCTGAACCGACGGTCGTGCGGGCCCGGCCGCCGGTCAGAGATCGTACTGCTTGAGTTTCCGGTAGAGCGTGCGCAGCCCGATGCCGAGAATCGAGGCGGTGCGGCGCTTGTCGCCCCCTGCTGCCCGGTAGGTGGCGGCGATCATCCGGCGCTCGATTTCCTCGATGGTCATGCCCACCCGCACCGTGACCGTCTCCCCCGCATCGTCATCGGATCCGAGCAGCGGCTCGGGCAGGTCGTCGACGCCGAGCGTCTGACCGGGGGTCGCGAACAGCACCATGCCCTCGATCGTGTTCTTGAGTTCCCGCACGTTGCCGGGCCAGCCGTGGGCGCGCAGCCGGTCCATGGCGCCCTTGGTGACCCCCTCGATCCGCTTGCCATGCTCGACGGCGAGCTCGCGGAGGAACGCCTCGACGAGGAGCGGGATGTCCTCCCGGCGATGACGCAGCGGCGGGATGGCGATCGTGACCACGTTCAGGCGGTAGTAGAGGTCCTCGCGGAAGCGACCGCTGCGCACCTCGGCCTCCAGGTTGCGGTTGGTGGCCGCGATCAGACGCACGTCGACGCGAAACGTCTTCGAGCCGCCGACGCGTTCGAACTCGCGCTCCTGCAGCACGCGCAGCAGCTTCGCCTGGATGGGCGGCGTCACCTCCGAGATCTCGTCCAGGAAGAGCGTGCCACCGTCGGCGATCTCGAAACGTCCCTTGCGGGTGCGGACGGCGCCGGTGAACGCGCCGCGCTCGTGACCGAAGAGCTCGGACTCGATGACCCCCTCGGCCAGCGCCGCGCAGTTGAGCTTGACGAGCGGCTGGTCGCGTCGCGGGCTGTTGTGGTGGATGGCGCTCGCCACCAGCTCCTTGCCGGTGCCGGTCTCTCCGGTCAGCAGCGCCGTGGCGCGGGTCGGCGCAATCTGCCGGATCTTGGCGAAGACCTCGACCATCGGTGCCGAGTTGCCGATCAGGTTCTCGAACCCGAACTTCTTCTTGAGGCGGGTCTCGAGCCGGTCGACCTGCCGCCGCAACCGCCGGTGGGTGACGCCGCGGTCGAGGACGGTGTGGAGCCGCTCGAAGTCGAGCGGCTTGACCTGGACGTCGTAGGCGCCATGGCGCATCGCCTCGGTGGTGACGCTGACATCGGGACGCTCGGTCACCAGGATGACGCAGGTCTCCGGGGCGCGGCGGCAGAGCAGGCTGACGAGTCGTGCGCCGTCGATGCGGTGCAGGCGCGCATCGACGAGCACCGCATCGGGAGCGAGCTGCGAGAAGGCATTGAGCGCCTCTTCGCCGTCGTCGGTCACCTCGACCTGGTAGCCGCGGTCGTCGAGGAACCGGGAGACCCTGAGGGCCGAGGTGGTGTCGCCGGTCGCCAGGAGGACGACCGGCCGGATGTCATCCGTGGCCGGCATGGCGACATCGTACGGTCCCGGCCGGGGCCGGTCAACGAGGCCGGCGACAACCAGTTAAGACGTCGCGAGCGACTGCCGCGGGGCTCACGATGGCTCCTGCCGCAGCCGATACTCCGAGCAGGCGTCACGCGCCGCCGGCATTCCACCGCCGGTGGCGCGCGCGGATCGCCGTCCCGCTGCGTGCCGTGACCGTCGTTTCCCGGAGGATCGGATGTCCCGAGTCCCCGCAGTCGACCAACTTCCCACGTGGGGCGAGCTGGGTGCCGACGTCCTGCGTCGCATTCCGGAACAGGGTCTGCTCGGGGTCGCACCCGGCACCCCGATCACCGTACCGCCCGGTCAGATCGTGCTCGTCCTGCACGAGGGGGCCGTGGTGGCGGAGCTCGGGAGCGGTCGCCACCTGCTGACGTCGGCCCTGGTCCCGGGGCTGGACGATGGCGCGGACGCCGACGACGGTCTGGCCCTCGATGGCGACGGCGAACACCGCGACCCCCTGTGCATCGCGCTGCTGGTCCTGAACACCCGTACCCTGGTCAAGCGCTGGGGAACGCGCAATCCGATGTCCGTGCACGACCCCGCCGGACGCACGCTCGACCTGCGCGCCCACGGCGCCTACGCACTGCGCGTGACCTCACCCGCCATTCTGGGCACCGTCTGTCTCGGGCAGCAGAGCATCCGCCACAACCGGCGACTCGAACACGTGCTGCGCGACCTCATCGTGGGCCGGCTCGCCGCCGAGCTCGAGCGATTCGCCGATCATCCGGACACCATGCAGGCCGAGCTCGGCCAGGTGACGCAGCGCGCCCGTCGCCGCCTCGAGACCGACTTTGCCCGCTGCGGGCTCGAGCTCGGTGACCTGAGCCTGCATGGCATCGTGCTTCCCGATCCGCCCGACGGGGAAGGGAGCGCCAACGGCAACAGGGACCAAGCAGTCGACCGGAGTCCGTACCCTGACGACCACCATCAGGACGATGGCACCGCCGAGCACCGTGATGTGGCCGCCGAGCACCGTGGTGTGGCTGCCGAGGACGGCAGTGGCGCGGTGGGTGGCGCCCCGCAGACGGCACCTCGCGCACGCCGCCTCCCGCAGTCGGGGCTCGGCAAGCTCCTGACCCGGTTCCAGGTCTTGACCCTCGCCGACTGCTCCCCCAACGGTGCGCCCGCCAACGGCTCGCCCGCCAACGGTGCGCCCGCCAACGGCGCGCCCGCCAACGGTGCGCCCGCCAACGGTGCGCCCGCCAACGGTGCCTCGCCGGACGATGGTGATCACGGGACGCACGGCATGCGGCGGCAAGACGATGCACCGTCCGCCGACCCCGGGACCTGTCCGCGGTGCGACCATCCCGCACCCGCCGGCGCCCGCTTCTGCCCCTGGTGTGGCCAGCCAACCGGCGCGGAGGACCGATGAGAACGCGACGTCCCGGCACGATGCCGCCCGGCACACTCGAGTACCTGCTGACCGAGCTCGAGACCGGCTGCCCGTCCTGCGGCGCCCCCCTGCGGATCGCCGAGGATGACGCCGCGGTCGACTGCTCCTACTGCGACCGTCAGCTCCTGGTGACGCGCGACGGGGAGGTCACGCGCTCCTACGTCGCCCCTCGCCTGGATACCGACGAGGCCCAGTCGCGCGTGCGCGCCTTCCTGCGCGCCGAGGGCCACCGTGCCACCCACGTCGGACAGGGTCGCTGGGTGCTGGCGCCCTACTGGCGCTACCGGGCGAAGGCGTTCAGGTGGTACGCGGGAGAGCGCACCGCTTCGGGGTCCGGCGCTGCCGGCGGCAGCGACGACGACGGTTTCCGCGACCTGCTCGTCCGCTCCTTCAACTTCACCTTGCCGGCCTCCGACTTTGCAAGCGGCCTGGAGGCCATCGGCGACCGGGACGAGGTGCTGGTGACGCACGTCGCCGATGCGATCACCACCCGCTGGGCCGAGATCCAGCCGCTCAGCGTCGGCCTCGAGGCGGCACGCACCATCGCCCGTCAGCGCACCGACCGCAACACGCAGCCAACGGTCGAGTGCGTGCAGGGTGATCGCCTGACACTGCTC
>JASFRE010000011.1:0-21476 GCA_050115055.1 Candidatus Eiseniibacteriota bacterium
CACGGCTGGCCGATGCCGTGCGGCGCGCGCCGGCGGCGCGGATCGATGAGTATAGCACGGACGGGCGGCGGCACGACACGCGGCAGGCCCTCCACGACGCGGCGCACCAGCGCCGGGCGACGCTTGGAGACCGCCCCGGTGCTTGCTACGCTCCGCGATCGATCATGATCGAGTCGCCGCACACACGTATCGCTCCCCTGCTACCACCGGACGTGGTCTCCGTCGAGTGTGATCCTGCGGCCGGCGATCCGACGCCGGATGCGCTGCGCGCCGCCCTTCATCCGGCCGAGCGGGCGCTGGTGGCGACGGCCCATCCGAAGCGGCTGCGCGAGTTCACCGCCGGCCGCCGCGCCGCCCGTCAGGCCCTGGCGCGGCTCGACCGGGGCGGCGCCCCGCTGCTCGCTGCCGCCGACCGCACACCGTGCTGGCCGCCCGGCATCACCGGCTCGATCACGCACTCCGGACGCTACTGCGCGGTCGCGGTGGCGCCGAGCGCGGCGATCGCGGCGCTCGGCATCGACGCCGAGACGCGGCCCGGCATCGAGCGCGAGCTCTGGGACGGGATCCTGACCGCCAGCGAGCGTGCCTGGCTCGAGGAGATGCCCGCGGCCCGCCAGGTGCCGCTCGCCCGCCTCCTGTTCACCGCCAAGGAGTGCACGTACAAGTGCCAGCATGCGCTGACCGGCCGCTTCCTCGGTTTCCAGGAGGTGTCGATCCGGCTCGCCGACGATCTCGGTCGGTTCGAGGCCGAGATCCGCTCGGACCGCGCCGCGCCGCTGCGGCGCGGCGACCGGCTGGCCGGGCGCTGCCTCCTGGCCGACGACCTGGCGCTCGCCGCCATGGCGCTCACTCCGGCGGCGGCGGATCGCCTCGGCCGCTGAGCCGCGGTCGGGCGGCGATCGGCCCCGCGCCGCGGTTCAGGGCGTCGCCGCCCCGGCCGCCGGCAGCGCCCAGGCCGGCAGCTGGGCGGGGTCGATCCCGAAGACGGCGGTCCCGATCAGGAACATGCTGAGTGTGATCAGCACGATTCCGATCAGGTTCAGCAGGATCCCGGCGCGCATCATCGATCCCATGTCGACCTCGCCGGTCCCGAACACGATGGCATTCGGCGGCGTCGCCACCGGCAGCATGAAGGCACAGGAGGCCGACAGCGTGGCCGGGATCATGAGGAGCAACGGGTTGATGGTGATGGCCCCGCCCAGCGCCCCGAGCACCGGCAGGACCATCTCGGTGGTCGCGGTGTTCGACGTGAGCTCGGTCAGGAAGGTGATGAGACCGCAGACCGCGCCCACGAGGAGCGGCGCCGGCGCGCCACCGAGACCGGCCAGCCGTTCGCCGAGCCAGCCGGACAGACCGGAGGCCGCGAAGCCCGCGGCGAGCGCGAAGCCGCCGCCGAACAGGAGGACGATCCCCCACCGGAGACGCACCGCCGTCTCCCAGTCCATGATGCGGGTCGGCGCGCGACGTGCCGGGATGACGAACAGGCAGAGCGCCAGCGTGATGGCGATGGTACCGTCGTCGATGTAGCCGGGTCTCCCCAGCAGCCGCGTCCAGCCCGGCACCACGCGCTCGCCGATCGCGATGTCGACCCGGAACATCCAGGCCACGACGAGCAGCGCGAACAACGCCAGCACGACCGCTTCCTCGTAACCGAGCCGACCCAGCTGCCGCTTTTCCACCAGCACGACCTGCCGTTGGCCGCCGAGCAGATCGCCGCCGGGTGCGAAGAGGCGGCACAGCACCAGCCAGGCGATCACGAGGAAGAGAGCCGACAGGGGCAGCGCGAACGCGAACCAGGTGGCGAAGGCGATCTCCGGACCGTCCGGGAAGAGGATGGCGAAGATGCGCGACAGGGAGAGATTGGGCGGCGTGCCGATCAGCGTTGCGATGCCGCCGATCGACGCGGCGTAGGCGATCCCGAGCAGGAGGCCGATCGCGTAGCGCTCGATCCGGACGGCGTCGGCGCCATCGGGCACGGTGACGCCCTCCGGCGCGGTGCCTCCCCCGGACACGGCGCCACCCGGTGCAGCCGCGGCCGCACCGCCGATTCTCGTTCGCAGTTCCAGGATGATCGCCACCGCCATCGGCACCATCATCATCGTGGTTGCCGTGTTGGAGATCCACATCGACAGGAACCAGGTGGCGAGCATGAAACCGAGAAGCAGACGCCGCGGCCCGGTGCCGACCACGAGGATCAGCTCGAGCGCGATGCGGCGATGGAGATTCCAGCGTTGCATCGCCAGCGCGAAGATGAACCCGCCGAGGAACAGGAAGATGATGTGATTGAAGTAGAGGGCGGCGACCTCCTTGCCGGGCAGGATGCCGAGGAGGGGCATCAGCGCCACCGGGAGGAGCGCGGTGGCGGGGATGGGGATCGCCTCGGTGATCCACCAGCCGGCCATCCAGACGGCGACGGCTGCCATGCGGGTCACCAGGGGGTTGCCGGGATCGAGATCGACGAAGACGAGAAGCGCCAGCGCCGCGAGCGGGGCGCCGACGAGCCCGAGTCGTTGCTGGATGGCGACCTCCTTGCTGCCGGCCGGTGGCGGCCGGCGGCGAGCGCTGACGACCGCGGCCGGCCGCTGGCATCCTAGCACGCGGCCGCCCGCGCCCGTCACCCGCGCCCGCCACGCCCCTCGCGATCAGCATGCTCGATCGCCTGGCCGCCGCAACGGGGCAAAAAAAGCGTCGCGCCCACTGGCGGGGAGCCCTACTATGGCCGGCACTGCGCCAGGAGAAACCGGCGCGCGCCTCGCCGGGGGCGACCGGCAGCAGGGCCCCGAGGAGACCGGAAACCGGCTGGAGTCGTGATGCGGCGGATCATCAATCTCTACAGGACGACCATCGGCAAGAAGGTGGTCATGGCCACCACCGGCATCGTGCTCGTGCTCTTCGTGATCGGGCACATGCTCGGCAACCTGAAGATCTTCGCCGGCCCGGGCCACGATGGCAAGCTAGCCAAGATCGATACCTATGGCATCTTCCTGCGCGAGTTCGGGCACGACCTCTTCGGCCCCGAGGGATTCCTGTGGCTCGTGCGCCTGGTGCTGCTCGCCGCGGTCGTGCTGCATGCCATCTCGGCCTACCAGGTCTGGCGCGTGAGCAGCGCCGCCCGGCCGATCGGTTACAAGAAGCAGGAGTCGGTCGCCTCGACCTACGCCTCGCGTACGATGCGTTACGGTGGCATCATCCTCGCAGCCTTCATCGTCTACCACATCCTGCATTTCACGACCGGCACCGCTCATCCGGACTTCGAACGCCTCACGGGAGAGTATGCCGGCCATGCCGCCGTCTATCACAACGTGGTGAGCGGCTTCCAGAACCCGATCGCCTCGGGGTTCTACATCGTCGCCATGCTGTTCCTCGGTCTGCACCTCTACCACGGCATCTGGAGCAGCTTGCAGACCCTCGGGGTCAGCAACCCGCGCTACAACGGCTGGCAGCGGGCGCTGTCGGTGACCGTCGCGGTCATCGTCGCCGGCGGCAACATCTTGATCCCGGTGGCGGTGCTGGCCGGCATCGTTCACTGACCGGAAGCGATCGCGACCGAAGCGTCACGAGACACGAGCAGGCACGTCACGAGGTCGGAAGCATGAAACTCGACGCCAAGATCCCGAGCGGACCGATCGAGCAGAAGTGGGACAAGCACCGCTTCGAGCTCAAGCTGGTCAATCCGGCCAACAAGCGCAAGTACGACGTGATCGTCGTTGGCAGCGGGCTCGCGGGAGCCTCCGCAGCCGCCACGCTGGCGGAGCTCGGCTACAACGTCGACTGCTTCTGCTTCCAGGACTCGCCCCGGCGTGCGCACTCGATCGCCGCACAGGGCGGCATCAACGCGGCCAAGAACTACCGGAACGACGGCGACTCGATCTTCCGCCTGTTCTACGACACGGTGAAGGGCGGCGACTTCCGCTCCCGCGAGGCCAACGTCTACCGGCTGGCCCAGGTCTCCAACAGCATCATCGATCAGTGCGTGGCGCAGGGGGTGCCGTTCGCGCGCGAGTACGGCGGGCTGCTCGACAACCGCTCCTTCGGCGGGGCGCAGGTGTCGCGCACCTTCTACGCTCGCGGCCAGACCGGTCAGCAGCTACTGCTCGGCGCCTACTCGGCGCTCTCGAAGATGATCGCCCAGGGCGGGGTCACCATGCATCCTCGCACCGAGATGCTCGACCTGGTGCTGATCGACGGCCGCGTCCGCGGCATCGTGGTGCGCGACCTGGTGACCGGCAAGATCTCGTCGCATGCCGCGCACGCCGTCTGCCTGGCGACCGGTGGTTACAGCCCGGTCTACTACCTGTCGACCAACGCCATGAACTGCAACGTCACCGCCGCCCACCGGGCCTGGCGGCGCGGTGCGCTCTTCGCCAACCCCTGCTACACGCAGATCCACCCGACCTGTATCCCGCAGGCCGGCGAGCACCAGTCGAAGCTGACCCTGATGAGCGAATCGCTGCGCAACGACGGCCGCGTCTGGGTGCCGAAGCAGGAGGGCGACACGCGCGCTCCCGGCAACATCCCCGAGGACGATCGCGACTACTACCTGGAACGCAAGTACCCGAGCTTCGGCAACCTCTCCCCGCGCGACATCGCGTCGCGCGCCGCCAAGGAGGTCTGCGACGAGGGGCGCGGCGTCGGCACCACCAAGCGCGGCGTCTACCTCGATTTCGCCGACGCCATCAGCCGGCTGGGTCGGGACGTCATTGCCGCCCGTTACGGCAACCTGTTCGAAATGTACGAGCGCATCACCGACGAGAACCCCTACCAGGTGCCGATGCGCATCTACCCGGCCCCGCACTACACGATGGGCGGTCTCTGGGTCGACTACAACCTGATGACGACGATCCCCGGGCTCCACGTACTCGGCGAGGCCAACTTCTCCGATCACGGCGCCAACCGCCTGGGAGCCAGCGCCCTCATGCAGGGTCTGGCCGACGGCTACTTCGTGATCCCCTACACGATCGGCGACTACCTGGCGCGTGGTGGCCTCGAGCCGGTCGACACCGATCACGCGGAGTTCCGCGAGGTCGAGCGCCAGGTACGCGAGAAGCTGGACCGTCTGCTGGCCGTCGACGGCAAGCGGACCGCGGACTCGATCCACCGCGAGCTCGGTCATCTGATGATCGACGAGTGCGGCATGGCGCGCAACAAGGCCGGCCTCGAGCGCGCCCTCAAGCGCATCCCGGAGCTGCGCGAGGAGTTCTGGCAGAACGTGACGGTGACCGGCACGGCTGGCTCCTTCAACCAGGCACTCGAGAAGGCCGGACGCGTCGCCGACTTCCTCGAGTTCGCCGAGCTCATGTGCCACGATGCGCTGCAGCGCGACGAGTCCTGCGGGGGCCACTTCCGCGAGGAGTACCAGACCGAGGAAGGCGAGGCGAAGCGCAACGACAAGGACTACGCCTACGTCGCGGCCTGGGAGTTCCAGGGCGTCGGCGAGGCGCCGAAGCTCCACAAGGAGCCACTCGAGTTCGAGTACGTCAAACTCGCAACGCGGAGCTACAAGTGATGGACCTGACCCTCCACGTCTGGCGGCAGAACGGCCCGGCCGAGCGCGGTCGCTTCGTCACCTATCCGGCCAAGGGGATCAGTGACGATTCCTCGTTCCTCGAGATGCTCGACGTGGTGAACCAGGAGCTCATCGAGCGGGGCGAGGAGCCGATCGCCTTCGACCACGACTGCCGCGAGGGCATCTGCGGCACCTGCAGCCTGGTGATCAACGGACGCCCGCACGGGCCCTGGGAACGGACCACGACCTGTCAGCTCCACATGCGCGCCTTCAAGGACGGCGATGCCATCTGGATCGAGCCGTGGCGGGCGAGCGGCTTCCCGGTCGTCAAGGACCTGGTCGTCGATCGCAGCGCCTTCGACCGCGTCATCCAGGCCGGCGGCTACGTCGACATGCGCACCGGCGCCGCGGTCGATGCCAACGCCATTCCGATCCGCAAGGAAGACTCCGACCGCGCCTTCGACGCCGCCGCCTGCATCGGCTGCGGCGCCTGCGTCGCCGCCTGCCCGAACGCCTCGGCGATGCTCTTCGTGGCCGCCAAGGTCTCGCACCTCGGCCTCCTCCCCCAGGGCCAGCCCGAGCGGGCCGAGCGGGTCGTCAAGATGGTCGAGCAGATGGACCGGGAGGGTTTCGGGGCTTGCACGAACCACGCCGAGTGCGAGGCCTCCTGCCCGAAGGCGATCTCGATCGATTTCATCGCGCGCATGAATCGTGATCTCATGGGCGCCCGGATCGGCGGCAAGGTCTGAACCACCCGCCGATCTTCACGGAGCCTTCATCGTATCTTCACTCTCGTCGACTGTAATCCAGCGACTTCGGGGGCGCCGCCCGGCGTTCCCGGGGCCCGCCGTCCGCTCGCTCGGGGCCGCGCCGTCGGCCCGCCGGTGACGCGGCCGACCATGACGTCCCGTCCGGCATCCAGCCACCCCGACACCTCGCCGATCCGCCGGCCGGGCCCACCCCGGATGTGAGCATCCCGCCGTGCGGGATCGGAGGTCCCCGGATGTCCCGGATCACCATGCTGTCCGGAGCAGCCGTCTGTGCGCTGCTCGCCCTCGCCGCATCCCGCCCGTCGGACGCCGCCGACGTTCCCGGCTGGGTCGAGTCGATGACCTTCGGCGGTGACCTCAGGCTGCGCCACGACACCCAGTGGCGGACCGAGCGCGCGGCCGTCTCCACGGACGAGCGGCACTACAGTCGCAATCGCGAGCGCTTCCGCCTGCGCTTCGGCTTCAAGACCCAGGTCACCGACCGCACCACGGTCGGGATGCGGCTCGCCTCCGGCAGCGGCTTTCAGAACACCACGAACCAGAGCTTCGACGGGCACGCCCGCGGCAAATCGGTCTTCATCGACCGCGCCTATGCCATGTGGACGCCGCGCCCCTGGCTGACGCTGGTCGGCGGCAAGCACGCCAACCCGCTGGTCACCTCCTCGCTGGTCTGGGACCCGGACGTGCAGCTCGAGGGGCTCTCCGAGTCGATCACGCTCGGCGGCGAGGGCACGGCGAGCCTCTTCGCGCACCTCGGCCAGTGGGTGGTCGAGGAGGTCAACTCGAAGGACCGCGGCACCGACCCGGCCCTGTTCGCCGTCCAGGCCGGATCGACGCTCGAGCGCGGCTCGAACGAGCTCGAGCTCGCCGCCACCTACTACGCCTTCGTCGGCCTCGACGTGCTCGCCTGGGATCCCGGCAGCCTGGGTAATGGCCAGGACTTCCTGGGCTACAATCACGGCCACGGCCAGCAGATGATCTTCGACGCCGACCGCAACCTGCTGAACGCGTTCGGCTGCATCGAGGTGGCCGCCCGCCTGGAACTCGGTGAGGCGCTCCCCGCCCCGGTGGCACTGTTCGGTCATCTCGTGCACAACCAGCGGGCGGACATCACCGAGCTCGTGCGTGACGGTGTCGACCCCGGCGACAGCGACCCGGGCGACCTCGCCGCCTACGGCGATGACGACCGCGCCGACGGCTGGATGCTGGGCCTCGACATCGGCCGCAAGAAGCGCCAGGGAGACCTCTATGCCCGCTACTTCTACCAGGAGCTCGAGGACTACGCCTTCCCGGCCGTCTTCGTCGACTCGGACTTCCACGGCGGCGGCACCAACAACAAGGGACACTGCCTCCACGGCCGCTATCTCCTGGCCGACGCGGTGCAGGCCCGCGCCACGGTCTTCCTGACCCGCCGTCAGGACGAGGCGAAGGACGGCACGAAGGACGAGAACCGCCTGCAGCTCGACCTCCTGATCACCTTCTAGCCTCCGGCCGAGCCCGCATGTGATTGCCATCAAGGAGAATTGTCAGACTCTTCATCACATCTTCACGATCGGTGCGACGCCATTCGTGTTCCAATCCGAATGGTCCGGACGCCGGGCTCCGGGGAGGTCCTGGAGGCCCCGACGATCGCTCGAACACAAGCAGTAGCAAGGAGCAGACCCGTGAGCAGGACACGCCTCGCCAGCCGCCCGGCCACCATGCTGCGCGCCGCCGGCCTCGTGGCCGCCGGCGTGCTCGTCCTCGCGGCCAGTGACGCCGTCGCCGAGCGTCTCAAGGGCTCGGTCGACATCGATGGCTCGAGCACCGTCTACCCGATCACCGAGGCGGTCGCCGAGGAGTTCCTGGGTGTGCAGCCGCGCGTTCGCGTGACCGTCGGCATCTCCGGCACCGGCGGCGGCTTCAAGCGCTTCTGCATCGGCGAGACCGATATCAACGACGCCTCGCGCCCGATCAAGGCCAAGGAGATGGCCGTCGCCAAGGAGCATGACGTCCAGTTCATCGAGCTGCCGGTGGCCTACGACGGCATCTCCGTCGTCGTCAGCCCCGAAAACGACTTCGTCGACCACCTGACCGTCGAGGAGCTCAAGAAGATCTGGCAGCCGGGCAGCACGGTGGAGACGTGGGCCGACGTGCGGTCGGGATGGCCCGAGCAGCCGATCACCCTGTACGGACCCGGGACCGACTCCGGCACCTTCGACTACTTCACCGAGGCGATCAACGGCAAGGCGCAGGCCTGTCGCCCCGACTTCACCGCCAGCGAGGACGACAACGTGCTGGTGCAGGGCGTCGCCGGTGACGCCCATTCGATCGGCTTCTTCGGCTACGCGTACTACGCCGAGAACACCGGTCGTCTGAAGCTGGTGCCGATCGACGGCGGCAACGGTCCGGTGGCGCCGTCGCCCGAGACGATCAACGACGGCACCTACGCTCCGCTGTCGCGCCCCATCTTCATCTATGTGCGCCGGAGCGCCGTCGATCGCCCGGAGGTCGAGGCCTTCGTCAACTTCTACCTCGAGCATGCGCCGCAGCTCGTGGCCGAGGTCGGTTACGTGGCGCTCCCCGAGGAGCTCTACACGCTGGGGCGCAAGCGCCTCGAGCAGCGTGTTGCCGGCACCGTCTTCGCCGACGACGCGGACGGTCACTCGCTCGAGTCACTGTTCTCGCGCGGGCTGTAGTCGCGGCCGATCGAGCCGGCAGGAGACCCCGTGGAATCGACCCGCATCACCCGATCCACGGCGCCGGTCCCGGTGGCGGGGATGGCCGGAGCGGCCGCCCCGCCGCGAAGCAGCGGCGGCCCGCCGCTCCCGGGACTCGGCGGCCGACGAGCGCGCAGCTGGCGCGAGCAGGCGATCCGCATCGCCCTGTTCGCCTGCGCGGCGCTGTCGGTCGTGACCACGACCGGGATCATCCTCGTGCTGGCGCGCGAGTCCACCGGCTTCTTCAGGCACGTGCCAGTCTTCGACTTCCTGCTCGGTACGCGCTGGACGCCGCTGCTCGAGCCCCGCTCCTTCGGCGTCCTGCCGCTGGTCTGCGGCACGCTGCTCATCGTCGTCGGCTCGAGCCTGATCGCCATCCCGGTCGGGGTCGCCAGTGCCGTCTTCCTGAGCGAGTATGCCTCCGATCGCGCCCGCAACATCCTGAAGCCCGTCCTCGAGATCCTGGCCGGTGTGCCGACGGTGGTCTACGGCTACTTCGCCCTCACCTCGATCACGCCGTTCCTCATGCGGATCTTCCCGTCGACGCAGATCTTCAACGCCGCCAGCGCCTCGATCGTCGTCGGCATCATGATCCTGCCGATGGTCGCCTCGCTGTGCGACGACGCGCTGCGCGCCGTCCCACGCTCGCTGCGCGAGGCCGGGTACGCACTCGGCGCCACCCACCTCGAGATCTCCACCCAGGTCGTGGTGCCGGGCGCCCTGTCGGGGATCATGGCCTCGTTCGTCCTGGCGATTTCGCGGGCGATCGGCGAGACCATGGCCGTCACGCTCGCTGCCGGCGCGACGCCGAAGCTCACCCTGAACCCGCTCGAGAGCATCCAGACGATGACCGCCTACATCGTGCAGGTGAGCCTGGGAGACACGCCGGCAGGTACCGTCGAGTACCGCACGATCTTCGCGGTCGGGGCGCTGCTCTTCGTCATCACGCTGTCGATGAACCTGTTCGCCTCGAAGATCCTGAAGCGCTTCCGGGAGGTGTACGAATGACGGCGACGGCGGCGCCGGGCCCGGTCGACCGCGGCGGCCCAGCGCCGGTCGCCGCGAGGCAGCAGCTCCTGGAGCGGCGGCTCGCGCGGCGCCGCCGCGCCGCCGGCCTGTTCCGACTGCTCTGCGCCGCGCTCACCGGCGTCGGTGTCGTGCTGCTCGCGATCCTGCTCGTCGAGGTGGTGCGCAGCGGCTACCACTGGCTCGACTGGCAGTTCCTGACCAGCTTCCCGTCGCGCTTTCCGCACAAGGCAGGCGTCAAGGCGGCGCTTGCCGGCACGCTGTGGCTGATCAGCCTCACCGCCTGCTTCTCGATCCCGGTCGGGGTGGCAGCGGCGATCTACCTCGAGGAGTACGGGAGCCGTGGCCGGCTGAGCCGCCTGATCGAGCTCAACATCGCCAATCTGGCCGGTGTGCCGTCGATCGTCTACGGCATCCTGGGGCTGGCGGTCTTCGTGCGCGGGCTGGCGCTCGAGCGCAGCGTGCTGGCCGGCAGCCTGACGATGTCGCTCCTCATCCTGCCGGTGATCATCATCGCCAGCCGCGAGGCGATCCGGGCGGTCCCGATGTCGATCCGCCACGCCGCCTTCGCGCTCGGCGCCACGCGCTGGCAGACCGTGCGCCACCATGTGCTGCCGGCCGCCCTGCCCGGCATCCTGACCGGCGTCATCCTGGCGCTGTCGCGCGCTATCGGCGAGACGGCGCCGCTCATCATGACCGGCGCGCTGACCTACATCGCCTTCGTCCCGGAGAGCGTCCTCGATCCCTTCACGGCCCTGCCGATCCAGATCTTCAACTGGGCAGCGCGCCCGCAGCCGGAGTTCCACGAGCTGGCCGCGACCGGCATCATCCTGCTGCTCGCCGTGCTGCTCCTGATGAATGCGGCGGCCGTCTCGATCCGGTATCGTTCCCAGAGGAAGCAGCCATGAGCAGCACCACGGCGGATCGCCAGCCCCGACCGATGGCCCGGGAAACCTCGCGGCCCCGTCCGGAGAGCGCCCCGGGCCGGCCGCTGGTCACCCTCTCCACCCCGGCTGCGGCGGTGCACGGTGAGCGGGAGAATCCAGGGATGCAGAGCACGAAACTGACCACGCCGCGTGCGGGAGGGTCGACGACGACCGCCCCGACACCCGCGGCCATCCTGGAGAGCCGCAAGCTCGTCGTCCGCTACGGCGACAAGGAGGCCATCCGGGAGGTCGATCTGACCATCCCCGAGCACCACATCACCGCCATCATCGGCCCGTCCGGCTGCGGCAAGAGCACCTATCTCCGGTCGCTCAACCGCATGAACGACTTCATTCCCGGGGTCGGCATGGAGGGCGAGGTCCTCTACCGGGGGCAGAATCTGTACGGCGCCGGTGTCGATCCGGTCGAGATCCGCCGCCGCATCGGCATGGTGTTCCAGAAGCCCAACCCGTTTCCCAAGTCCGTGTTCCAGAACGTCGCCTGGGGGCCGTGGATCAACGGGCTGGTCAAGAAGCGCGAGCTGCCCGGCTTGGTCGAGCGCTCCCTGGTGCAGGCGGGGCTCTGGGAGGAGGTCCGGGACCGGCTCGACGAGAGCGGCCTGGCGCTGTCCGGCGGCCAGCAGCAGCGCCTCTGCATCGCCCGGGCGCTGGCCATGACGCCCGAAATCGTGCTCATGGACGAGCCGGCCTCGGCGCTCGACCCGGTCTCGACTGCCCGCATCGAGGACCTGCTGTTCGAGTTGAAAAAGCACTACACCATCGTTATCGTGACCCACAACATGCAGCAGGCGGCGCGGGTCTCGGATTTCACGGCGTTCTTCGATGCAGGCGTCCTGATCGAGTTCGGATCCACCGACCAGGTCTTCACTCGCCCCCGCAACCAGCGTACCGAGGACTACGTCACCGGGCGCTTCGGATAGCCGGGAGCGCCCGGCGCACCGCCTTGCCTTCCGGCCGGTCCGCGACAGGGCGGCCGCCGAGGATGGACGACGGGGTTGCCATGCCGATGCACCTGCACAGGGACCTGGAGCGCCTGAAGCGCGACATCCTGACCATGGGCTCGATGGTCTGGGACGCGATCAACGCCGCGATCACCGCGCTGGTCGATCGTCGTCCCGAGCTCGCCCAAGAGGTGCTGTCGGCCGACGACGCCATCGACGAGCGCGAGGTCGAGATCGAGGAGGAGTGCCTGAAGCTCCTCGCGCTGCACCAGCCGGTCGCCACCGACCTCCGCTTCATCATCTCCATCTTGAAGGTCAACAACGACCTCGAGCGCATGGGAGATCTCGCCATCAACATCGCCGAGCGTGCCGCGCACATCTCCACCGCGCGGCCACCGGTGAGCGCGCCGGTCGACTTCCCGGCCATGGTCGAGAGTGTGCGCAAGATGGTGGATCTGTGCCTCGAGGCGCTGGTCAACCGCGACACCGCGCAGGCGCGGGCGGTGCTGGCCATGGACGACGAGGTCGACGACTACAACCGCGACATGTTCGTCGTCCTGCAGGAGCTCATGCGCCGCTCACCGGAGAAGGTCGAGTGCGCCGTCCACTGGCTGTCGGCCTCCCGGCACCTCGAGCGCATCGCGGACCTGGCCACCAACATCGCCGAGGATGTCGTCTTCATGGTGGAAGGCCGCCTGATCCGCCATCAGCACGAGATCGAGCTACCCGGGGGCCCCGACGACGCGCGGCGCGGAGCCTGACCGCCCCGCGCCGCATCGCACGATCGTCGCCTGTCCGGGCCGGCGGGCGTGTGGCATCAGGCCACCGTCGCCTCCGCCGCCTCGATCGCGTCCGCCACCTCCGCCGCCGTCTACGAGAACTCCGCGAACAGCTTGTCGAGCGAGTAGGGCGTGCCGCCGTTGTCGCGCGTCACGGCGGTCTGGATCTCCGACTGCAGTCGCTCCTCGAGGCTGGGCCTCTGGATCTGGTAGAAGACGCCGGTCAGCTGCGGGTCGCTGGCATAAGCGCGCTCCAGCGCCAGGAGCTTGTTGTCGCGCGGGTGATCGGCCGGCAACGGCGCGAACAGCTTCTTCAGCTGCTTTGCATCCAGCACCGGGAAGGTCCGGCACGGCGAGATGACGTAGACCATCGACATGCCCTTGTGCTGGATGGCCGCCTTCAGGATCTCCGTGAGCTCGTCGATCTGGTAGCTCGTCGCCCGCGCGATGAAGGAGATGTCGTAGGTCAGGAACATCGCGATCGGATTGACCGGATCCTCGTAGACGCCCTGCGGCGAGGTCTTGGTGACCGTCCCCAGCGGGGTGGTCGGCGACGCCTGCCCCTTGGTCAGGCCGTAGATCCGGTTGTCGACCAGGATGTAGGTCAGGTCGACGTTCTTGCGCGCCGCGTGCGCGATGTGCCCGCCACCGATCCCGAGCCCGTCGCCGTCGCCGCCGACGCAGAGCACGGTGCAGTCGGGCCGCGCCACCTTGGCGCCGGTGGCGGTCGGCAGCGCGCGACCGTGCGTGCCGTGCAGCGAGTAGGTGTTGAGGAAGTGCGGCAGGCGACCGGAGCAGCCGATGCCGCTCACCGAGATGATGTCCTCGGGGTCGATGGCCAGCTCCTGGAAGGCCTCGGTGAGCGCCTTCAGGAGTCCGTAGTCGCCGCAGCCGGGACACCAGATGGGCTCGATGGCGCTCTTATAGTCTTGTAATGTGTGCTTCATCGACGATCTCCTCGACCTTCAGGATGGCCGACAGGATCTCCTGCGGTGTGATCGGCACCCCCTCGCACTTGTGGACCTCGATCGGCTTGATGCCGAACTTGGCCTTCACGAAGTGCGCGAACTGGCCGGTGTAGTTCTCCTCGACGACGATCACCTGCTTGAGTCCCGCCAGGAAACGGCGGATCTGGCGCTCCGGCAGCGGCGAGATCACCTTCGGGTGCAGGTGACGGAGCAGGATGCCGCGCTCGGCGGCCAGGTAGCGCGCCTCGCGGATCGCCCCCTCGGTCGACCCCCAGCCGATCAGGCCGATGATGGCGTCCTCCGAACCGTAGTACTCGCGCGGGTTGCGCTCGAAGGCGTTCGACAGCGACTCCAGCTTGCGGAAGCGCTTGCGCGTCATCTGCAGGTGGTTGAGCGGCAGGTAGCTCGCCTTGCCACTCTCATCGTGCTCGAGACCGCTCGCCAGGTACTGGCCACCCGGCACCCCCGGGTGGGTCATCGGCGAGACCCCGTCCGGCGTGTCCTGGTAGCGCTTGAACTCGATCAGATCCTCCGGCTGCGCCTCGATGCGCTTGGCGATCTCGATCTCCCTGGCGCTGGGGATGGTGATCGACTCCGACGGGATCGACGGGTCGGCCTCGTAGAGCTCGCTGAGATCGGGGATCGGCACCGTCGCCTTGCGGTAGCCGATCGACTGGTCGGTCAGCATGATGACCGGCATCTGGAAGCGCTCGGCCAGGTTGAAGGCCCGGATCGTCTGGTAGAAGCAGTCCTCGACCGTGGTCGGCGCCAGGATGATGCGCGGCACCTCCCCGACCGAGCCGTAGACCGCGAACTTGAGGTCGGACTGCTCGGTCTTGGTCGGCAGCCCCGTCGACGGTCCGCCCCGCTGGACGTCGATCACCACCAGCGGCAGCTCGGCCATCGCCGCCAGGTTGAGCTGCTCGCCCATGAGCTGCAGACCCGGACCCGAGGTCGGGCTGAGCGCCTTGGCGCCGCCGAAGGAGGCGCCGATGCAGGCCGAGATGGCCGCGATCTCGTCCTCGAGCTGGATCGCCTTCCCCCCCACCTTCGGGAGCAACCGGGCCATGGTCTCGAGGATCGGCGTCGCCGGGGTGATCGGGTAGCCGGCCACGAAGCGGCAGCCGGCGGCGATCGCCCCCAGCGCGCAGGCCTCGTTGCCCGACAGCATCATGTAGTGGGTCTTGGCCTCGGGACTGGCCTTGAGCGGGTAGCGCTGCTCCCAGCCCAGCGTCTTGCCGGCATCCAAGCCGGCGTGGAGGGCCCGGATGTTCTTCTCGATGACCTCGGGGCCCTTCTTGCCGTAGCGGTCGACGAGCAGCTTCTCGAGAGCCTGGGGGTTGATCGCGAACAGGTTGCCGAGCGCCCCGAGCGCCACGACGTTCTTGCCGAGCTTGCTCCCCGTGCAGCCCACCGCGATCTTGGTCAGCGGGATCGGGAAGTAGTGGGACGTCAGGTCATCCTTGATCTCGACCGTGTCGGGATCGTAGATCACCGTGCCGCCGCGCTTCAGCGAGTCGATGGTGCGATCGTAGGCCTGCTGATTGAAGACGACGAGGTAGTCCACCTCGCCGCCCATCGAGTAGATGCGCCAGTCGCGCACCCGGACCTGGATCATCGAGAACCCACCGCGGATCTCTGCCGGGTAGGAGATGTACGTGAAAACGTGGTACTCGGTACGGGCGGCCGCCTGGGCGAACAGCTCGCCGGCGCTGATGACGCCCTCGCCACCCTCGCCACCGATGCGGACGGTGAAATCGAGATCCGACCGGTAGGTCGGACCGGAGTCCTCGGACATCGCGATCTCCGACCGACCGCGCCGCTCGGCGGCGCCGTCTGGCTCGCTGTGACTCTCTCGTGCCTGTTCCTGGGTGGTCCGCAAAATGTCAGGACCCTCCCCTGGCATCACTGCCAGATTGTCAGCCGCTGACCCAGCAGAGCGGAGCCGGCTCCGTCGAGCCGGCTTCCCCAGCGGGGCCCAGGGGCCAAGATTGGCGATCGAACGCGACTCGTCCCGCGCGACACGCGCGAGAACGGGGACATGCTTAGCATCACTCGTGCCCGGCCGGAGAGCGGGCCGGCAGCCGCCAGCACCGCCTCAGCGAACCAGGGTCATGGTGCCGGTGCGGGTGGCACCCGGGGCCAGCAGGCGCAGGTAGTAGACGCCCGAGGCGACCGGCTGGCCGGCGCCATTCCGGCCGTCCCAGCTGACCCGATGTGCACCGGCCGGACGCGAGCCTTGGACGAGGACGCGCACCAGTCGCCCGCCGACGTCGTAGACCCCGAGCTCGACCTCGCCGCGTCGCGCCGTCTGGAAGCGCACCCAGGTGCGCGGGTTGAAGGGATTGGGCGAGCAGGGCTCGAGGCGGGTGATGGCGGCGGTCCCGGGGACGGCGCCGCCGGCGTCCACGGTCACCACCATCCCCCAGAGCCGGAAGTCGTCCACCGCGGCCTCGACGATCGAGCCCAGCCCGTAGTCGGAGGCGATGAACCGCAGCTGCACCCGGTCGGTGAGCTCGATCGAGTCCTCGAGCGTGAACTGCCGCTCGACCCAGCCGTGGGTGCTGTCGTGGGTGTTCTCGAGATCGACCCAGGTCGAGCCATCGGCGGTCACCTCGACCTCCCAGACATCCTCGCCGGGGCCGCTGCCGGTATCGTTCGAGTACCAGACCCAGTAGTCGACCAGGACCGTGGTGAGCCCGGTCAGGTCGAAGAGCGGCGACATGAGCGTCGTCTTGCCGCTGTCCACGTCGTTCGTGCCGGCCGCCTGGCCGGGCAGGGCGTTGCCGGTGACGAAGCAGATCTCGCCCGGTTCCGGCGTGTGGTCGTACTCCGGCTGCACCGGCTCGGAGCCGTTCCAGGTGCCGACCGGCTCCTCACGCACCCAGATGCCCGTCGTCGCGTTGTCGCCCGGCACGCCCGCGGTCCAGCCCTGCGCGGTCTCGAACGGGTCGTCGAGCACGATCTGGATCGGCACCACCCAGAAGGCGAACAGCGAGTCGGGAGCGTCCGGCGGGTCGAGGGTCTCGAGTCCCAGACCGTCCCGCGCCTCGACGTAGAACTCGACCGCCGACTGGTACGGCTGACCGGGGATCTCCGCCAGGTAGGCGTCTCCCCCCTGCGGCTCGAGCTCGAGCTCGGCGAACGCGCCGCCGTTCACGCGGTAGTGGAGCGCCCGCGTCGGCAGGCCGGAGTACTCGACGATGGTGACCGGCACCGGGTAGGGACCGATCGTGTCGTCGGTCCACGGGGGCGGGGTCGTCGAGACGATGGGCGGTGCGATGTCGACCAGGGCGAAGTCGAGCGGCGTCACCTCGTCCTCGACGATCACGACGGTTCGCACCGTGTCGGGCTCGAAGCTCGCGTGGCTGGCGACGACGGTGTACTGGCCGGGCGCGACGCGCCCCTCGTAGCGCCCCTCCTCGCCCGTCACCAGGGCGCGATCGGCCTCGACGATGCGGATCTCGGCGCCCGGCACCGGGGTGCCGCCGGCCGAGGCGTTCCGCACCACACCGGCAAGGGTCCCGAGCGGGCCGTCGTGGAGCGGCAGGAACTTGATGGCGCGTCCCGGCGCGAGGCTGGCGGCGCCGCCCGCATAGCGGTTCCAGTAGGTGTAGAGCAGACCGTCCAGCTCGTCGGGGCTCTCGATCCCGACCGTGGCGTAGCCGTTGGTCGGATCGTAGTTCTGCACCGACTCGTACTGGAAGAGGATGATCCCGTCACCGGTCTCGGTCGGGTAGTGGGCCGGATCGTACAGGATGATCTCGAAGGTCTGCGTGTAGCCGGCATCGTTCCTGAGGCGGCTCCACTCGACGATGTACCGGTGGGTCGCGGCGTCGTGCCAGGTGTAGACGTGCCCCGAGCCCGAGACCTCGCGCAGATCGTCCCAGAAGGCGGCCAGCATGGCCGCCGGGCCGCCCGCCCCCGGCAGCGTCCAGTTGCGGTAGCTCGAGAGGTAGGTCGCACCCATCGCCAACCAGCCGTTCGAGCAGACCGTCGCCTGCCCGTAGGTGGTTCCGTAGTAGCGGAAGTTGAAGGGCAGGTCGACCAGCGCCGAGCAGTCCTCGTAGGTCCCGTAGTCGCCGAGCGGCACCTCGGAGCCGGCGCCGCCGTACGACGGGTCGATCTCGACCCAGTCGTAGGCCGGCGCCTCCGGATACCCCACATCGGTGTCATCGAAGGCGTGATAGCCGTGCGCATCCGGGCCGACCGGGTCGTCCGTGGTGCGCTCGCCGATGGTCAGGGTCGCCTCGCAGGTGTCGCGGACGCCGTCCGCGCAGTCGACGACCAGGGTCAGGCCGGCCAGGTAGCCCTCGAAGGTGGCGGGGTCGGCCGCCACCCCGAAGCGATCGAGGACGTTCTCGACCGCGGCGCCGACCGGGATCGGTCCGTAGCTGCCGATCGAGTCGGTGACCGCGAGCCATGGCGACGGAGCGCGCAGGGTGGCGGTGACGGCGGCGGCATCGTGGCCGCCCACGTTGGCGAGCTCGACCGACAGCTGGCCGGTCTCGCCCGGGTGCAGGATGCCGTCGCCTCCCGCCCCGGTCACCGTGGTGGCACGCGCCGCCAGCTCGACCGATGCGACCTCGAGTTCGATGATCGACCGCCAGGCGTCGAGTCCCGCCTGGACGGTGAGCTCGAGGCGTAGCGGCTCGGCGTGCGGCCAGTCGCCGGCCAGCTGGAAACCGAAGTCGTCGGCACACCAGACGGCGGCCCCGGCCGGGATGGTCCCGTAGCTCTCGATGCCGTCGATGATGGTGACCCGCGGATCGTCGCAGGCGAGGGTCGCGGTGACACCGGCGAGTGCCGCCGGACCATGGTTCTCGACCGCGACCCGGAGCTCGATCGACTCGAGCGGGTTGACGACGCCATCGGCATTGCCGTAGCTCTCGCCCAGCTCGTCATCGTCGACCACCACCTCCCCGACCCCGGCGAACGGCTCGCCGGCGACGACGGCGATGTCCGCCAGGTAGGCGTGCCGGTCATGGGCAGTCACGGTCAGCTGCAGGGGGCCGGCCGCGCCGCTGGCGACGAGGAGCTCGATCTCACCCCCGGTGTCGGTGATGCCCACCGCCTGCGCGCCGCTCGACGGATCGCGGAGGCAGACGCGGGCACCGGCCAGCGGCTGTCCGGCTGCCGCCACGGTGACGGAGACGGCGTTGGTGCCGGCCGGGATGCTGGCCGGGTGCGCGACCTCGAGCGGCACCGGGAAGGCCGTCCAGACGTCGACCGCCGGGTCGCCCATCAGGTTGTTCCAGTGGCTCCAGATCGCCGCCGTCTGCGGCTCCGACATGTCGTAATTCAGGTGCATGTTGATCTTGCCCCAGGTCAGGGCCGCACCCATGGTGTGCAGACCGCGCTCGAGCAGGCCGTGCCAGATACCGTAGTACATGCAGTTGTTGTAGCGCGTGTGCGTCCCCCAGGTGGAGGTGCCGATGGCGCCGATACCGCCGTCGGGATCGCTGGTGCCGGACCCGGCGCGCAGGAAGCTCTCCGAGCGCGACGTGCCGCTGGCGAATGAGCCGGTATCGCAGGTCAGCGCCACCACGAAGGGCATCTTCCAGCCGTTCTGGAGCTGGTAGGTCGTGGCTGCCGTCCAGCCGCTCATGCCGTAGAAGCCGCGGTAGCCGAAGATCGTGTCGCCGCGATTGAGCGCGGTGAGCATCTGGCTCACGAAGGGCGACGTCCAGACGGTATCGATCTCGGTGTAGCCGACGTCGATCAGGCGCTCCTTCAGCCACTTCCCGGTGGTCACGCAGCTCTCACCCGAGTCGTAGGGATCGCCGACCACGCAGGCCCTGGTGAACCACTCCGGCTCGCCGAGCGGTGGCGTCATTTCGTAGCCGAGGATCTTGTTGACGATGCGCTCGAGCTCCTCGAGGGTCGAGAACGACAGGCGCCCGATGTGGGCGTCGGGCAGATCATCGCCGCCGGCCAGCTGCACGTAGGGGTTGTCGCCCTCCCCGGAGTAGCCGCTCATCGTCTCGTAGAAGCACGGCACGCCGTAGGTCCCCGAGGCGTCACCGACCAGCACGACGTACTCGAGGGCCGACTCCGGATCATCGTAGATGCCCTGGATGAAGCTCTTGATCTGGGACGCGGCGGTGCCGGTCTCGGCGGTGGTGGCCAGCCGCGTCACGAAACCCTGGCGCTGCCGCCAGTCGAGGAGCGGTTGCAGGCGGTCGGCGACCCCGGCCGCGGCCGAGCAGATGACGAGGTAGGTGCCGGGGACGATGACGCGCGCGCCGCCGTCGTCGTTCACCACCAGCTCGCGGTAGATCCGGTCGAAGCTCGCCGGCACCCGGAGCGGCGGCGTCGGTCCGGGCGCCGGTCCCGTCCCGTCCGGCGCCACGATCTCGAGCTCGACCGCGAGCCGTCGCGTCAACCTGAGGAGGTCCCGCGACGGGTCGAAGGCCACCGGACGCAGGCGCAGCGGCACGACCGTCAGGTCACGGAGCCGGACCGGCTCGCCGACCTCGGCCAGCGGCACGTCGCCGAATCCCCGGCGACCGTAGGCGGTCGCGTCGGGCGCCACCTCGCCCCCGTCCGCGTCGCTGACCGGCAGCAGGCGGTGCCCGGCGTACCGCGCCTCCTCGAGTGCGGCGGCCGCGGCGACGCGCGCCCGTGCGCCGCGCGGGATCGCCACCAGGCGGGTCAGGATGGGGCGTGCCGGCTCGCCGGCCGCCCCCTCGATCTCCCCCCCCTCGAGCTCGACCCGCGTGAAGCGCTCGCCCCCCGCCTCGACCGTGACCAGCGGCAGCGCGTCGAGCGTTAGCTCGACGCGCACATGCTGCGCATCGCTGGCGATGGTCTCGAAGCGCGGCGTCGCCGGCCGCGCGCCGGCCGGTGCCGCGGCGGCGGGTGGCAGCGTGGCGCAGGCCAGGATGACCAGCACGGCGGTGACGTGGAGCAGGGTGCGGGACGACGGGACGGGACGGGGGGCGAGCTCCGGGCGCATTCCTGGGTCCTCCGGCACGCCCCCGTTCGCATGCACGCACGCGCGCACGACCGGGGTCGCACCCGGGTGATTCGCTGGGTCTCCGCGGTCAGCAGGACCTGGGCGGTGCAGCATGACGACCGGCCGCGGCACGGCGACCGGTCGTCGTCAGGCGCTGACCTCGAATCAGTCAGGCGCTGTCCTCGAATCAGTCAGGCGCTGTCCTCGAGTCAGCGCACGAGCGTCAGTCGTCGCACCTGGGCCGGGGCGCTCCCCGCCGGCTCCAGGCGCAGGTAGTAGGTTCCGGACGCCAGCGGCCGACCGGCGTCGTTCCGTCCATCCCAGTCGAGTGCGTGCCTGCCCACGGACAGCGCTCCGTCGACGAGCGTCCGCACCTGCCGGCCGGTCACGTCGAAGATGCGCAGCGTCACGCGGCCACCCTCGGCCAGCTCGAAGTGGATCGAGGTGCGCGGATTGAACGGATTGGGCGACGGCCGCTCGAGCCACGTGACGTGCCCCGGCGTCCCGGCCGGGTCGGTGTCGACCGTGATCTCCATGCCGGACAGCACGAAGTCGTCGATCGCCGCCTCGACCAGCGAGCCCGAGCCGTAGTCGGAGGCCACGAAGCGCAGCTGCACGGTCGAGGTCAGCTCGACGACCTCGCTCAGCACGAAGCTGCGTTCGACCCAGGCGTTGGTGCTCTGCGTCGTGCTCTCGAGCGTCTCCCAGTTCTGTCCGTCACTCGTGACCTGGACGAGCCAGGTATCCTCGCCCGGCGAGTTGCCGCGATCGTTGGTGTACCAGAGCCAGTAGTCGACGGCCGCCGCCTCGTAGCCCTCGAGGTCGAAGACCGGCGAGAACAGCGTCGTCTTGCCGCCATCCACGTCGGCGTCGCCGGCCGCACCG
>JASFRE010000012.1:0-21400 GCA_050115055.1 Candidatus Eiseniibacteriota bacterium
CGCGCGGCGCCCCATGCCGTATCGCCTGGCGGTCCCGTCCGGCCCCCGGCGATCGGGGTCACCGCGGCGCGTGCCGCGATCGGTAGGCGATGATGCTGACGTCGTCCGGCTTCGACGGACGGCCGACCTCGGGATCGGTCATGCGTCGCCGGCAGGCGTCGAAGAGCTGCCCGGTGGCACCGGCCAGACGCCCCTTGCGGATCAGCTCGACGATCTCGTCCGGCAGGAGGTTGTCGGCCAGTCCGTCGCTGGCGAGCAACAACGTGTCGTAGCGGTGGAGCTCGACCAGCGGCCCGAGCTCGATCCGCATCTCGGGCGAGCCGATCATGTTGCTGATCAGGTGGCGGGCGTCGTGATGCATGGCCTCCTCGGCGTCCATCAGGCCGGACTCGACCGCGTAGCCGATCGGCGAGTGGGGGACGGTCTGCATGCGGACGCGGCCGCGCAGCCCGGTGACCAGGATGAGCGAGTCGCCGGCGTGGTAGGAGCGCACGACGGCGCCGTCGATCTCGGCAGCGACGAGCGTCGAGGCGCCGCCGCCGAGCGCCAGCACCGCCTGGTTGGCGCTCTCGATGCCGTCGAGGATCGCGTCCCGCACCACGGTGCCCTCGCGCGCCGCGGCGACGACGCGCGATGCCAGCTCGCCGAGCACCACCCGCGAGGCCTGCGCGCCGTCGGGCAGGCCGCCGACGCCGTCGGCGAGCGCCAGCACGCCGGCCTGCTCGCCGAGCGGGATCAGCGCCACGGCATCCTCGTTCGAGCCCTGCTTGTCCGGTGAGCGGGCGGAGCGCACGCAGACCTCGCCACCGGCGAAGGCGCGCACGACGCCGCGCTCCAACTCGCCGTCCCCGAAGAACTCCGGCTCGCCGTCCCGTCGTGTCGTCATCGCCCGTGCCGCCGCGTGCGGGCCGTCAGCTCCGGCTCCGCACCTTGCGAAAATCGATGTAGCCGCGTTCGACGTCGGTGGCGATCAGCTCGACCTGCAGGCGATCGCCCACGTCGACCCGGTCGCCGCCCTCGACCAGCATGCCCTCGACGTGCGGGTCGAGGATCCGGACCCAGGTTCCCTTCTCCGAGGCGCCGGTCACGATCGCCTCGAAACGCTTGCCGATCGAGTCCTCGAGCAGCAGCGCCGCCGCCGACTTGCGCAGCCGCCGCTCGACCTTGTCGGCGTCGTCCTCCTTGCGTGTGCAGTGTGGACCGAGATCGGCAAGCTCGCGGGCATCGTAGGCGCGGCGCGTGCCGCCGAGCGCCGACTTCACGAGGCGCTGGGTGATCAGGTCCGGGAAACGCCGGTTGGGTGCGGTCGAGTGCATGTAGTTGCGCACCGCCAATCCGAAGTGGCCGGCCGGTGCCTCGCCCGGATACTCGAGGACGTACTCGCCGGAGCCGATCAGCTTGACCACGGTGAGGGACAGATCGGGGAAGCGCAGCGGGTCCAGCTCGCGCTGCACGGCCAGGAACTCCGACAGCGCCGCGCCGTCCGGCGTCTCCGGCAGCTCGAAGTCGTGCTCGGCGGCGACCTCCACGATGCGTCCCCAGCGCTGCGGCTCGCGCACCACGCGGCGCAGCGACGGCAGGCCACGGTCGCGCAGGAAGCGCGCGGTGACGCCGTTGGCGGCGATCATGAAGTCCTCGATGAGCTCCCGGGCGCGGTTCTTGGTGTCGACCCTGAGGGCGACGATCCTGTCGTCCTCGAACTCGGCGCGGGTCTGGATGGTCTCGAGGTCGAGCGCGCCGTGATCGTAGCGCCGCGCACGCAGGCGCTGGGCGACCCGGTCCTGGAGGCGCAGCGTGGCCTCGAGGCCCTCGACCGCACCGATCGGTGACGGCATCCGGCCCTCGCCGTCGAGCCAGGCGGCGACCGCGTCGTAGGCCAGCTTGGCCCGGTTCCGCACCACTGCGGCCAGGATCGTCGAGCGAACCGGTCGACCCGCGCGGTCGACGTCGAGCTCGGTGACGATCGCCGCGCGGTCCTCGTCCGCGTTGAGCGAGGTCAGGTCGGTGGAGAGACGCTCGGGCAGCATCGGGAAGATGCCGCCCGAGGTGTAGACGGTCGTCGTGTTGTGTCGCGCGCGGTCGTCGATCGCGGTACCTTTGCCGACCAGCGCGTCGACGTCGGCGACCGCGATGCGCATGCGGACCGCCCCGTCGTCGAGTGGCTCGGCGACGGTCAGCTGGTCGAGGTCGAGCGAGTCGTCGTTGTCGATCGACGCCCACGGCAGATGACGGAGATCGCTGCGCTCGAGCCCGTCCTCGAGCGTGGCGGGCGCCGGCGCGCCGTCACGCAGGTTCCGGAGCTGGACCTGGATCTCGCGCGGAAAGTCCGGCACGAGGTCGCGCTCGAGCATCGCCTGGTGCGCGATCTCGTAGAGTGTCCTGCGGTGCGAGCGATGGTCCCTGGACATGGCGGGGACTATACGACGGTGCGGGGCTGGCTGCAGCGCTGAATCGAGAGGGGTCTGCATGATCTACGTCGGGGAGATCGCCGGACTGGTGACCGCCGCCCTGTGGGCCGGCACCTCGCTGGCCTTCGCGCTGGCCAGCCGGCGGGCCGGCGCGCTGGCCGTCAACCAGGCGCGTACGGTGATGGCGATCGTCATGCTGGCACTCCTCCACCGCGTGCTGCTCGGCAGCTTCTGGCCCACCGATCTCGGCGGGCGCCAGGCGACCTGGCTGGCGCTGTCCGGCCTGGTCGGACTGTCGCTCGGTGATCTGTTCTACTTCCACTCCCTGGCGCAGGTCGGACCGCGGCTCGGCTCGTTGCTGCTCTCGACCTGGCCGGTCTTCTGCGCGTTGCTCGCCTGGCCGGTGCTCGGCGAGGGGCTCGGCGCCGGTGCAGTCGCCGGCATCGCGGTGACGCTCGGCGGCGTGCTGCTGGTGCTGGCCGACCGCAGTCGGGCGGCGCGCTGGGTGGCGCCGGCCGGCGGGTCGCGGGCGCGAGGACTGGTGGCGGGGTGTCTCGGGGCGGCGGGGCAGGCGGTCGGACTGGTCATCGCCAAGCTCGGGATGGAGCCGGTGAGCGGCCTGGAGGCGGGCATGGTGCGGGTCGATCCACTCTCGGCGACGCTCGTGCGGATGGTGGCCGGCGCCGCCGGCATCTGGCTGATCGCCGCCGCGGGCGGCCGGCTGGCCAGCGGGCGGCGCGTGATCGTGGATCGCCGGGCGCTGGCCGGCACCGTCGTCGGTGCCCTGCTGGGCCCGACGTTCGGCGTCTGGATGTCGCTGGTGGCCGCCGCGCACGCCCCGACCGGCATCGCCGCCACGCTCATGGCGACGACGCCGATCGTCACGCTGCCGCTGGCGCGCCTCGCCTACGGCTCGCGACCTGGCGGCTGGGCGATCGCTGGCACCGTCCTCGCAGCGGCCGGCGTGGCGTTGCTCTTCCTGCTGCCGGCAGCGCCGACTATCTGAGCAGCACGAGCTTCGAGGTCGCCGTGTCGTTGCCGACCCGCAGCTCGACGAAGTAGACCCCCGAGCCGGCGCCACGGCCCTGCCGGCTCAGGCCGTCCCAGGCGACGCGGTGCGAGCCGGCCTCGACCGGGCCCTCGACCAGCTGCCGCACCAGGCGCCCCTGTGCGTCGTAGATCTTGAGCTGCACGCGTCGCGTCGCGCCGCGCTCGCCGGGCACCTCGAAGGGGATGACGGTGCGGGGATTGAAGGGGTTCGGCACCGCCGGGTGGAGGACCGCCGTCCCGACGACGCCGGGCACACCGGCTGCCGGATCGTCGAGGCCGACCGGCGGCACCTCGGCGCTGACGTCGCCGAGGTTGCGCGTGTCGTGGCGGAAGAGCGGCCACTCGGCACGCGCCGGATCGAAGTCGAACGGCAGGTCCCAGATGTAGAGGTTGCCGTCGTAGCTCATCACCGCGACCTCGACCTGGTTGTCGCGATCGCAATCCCAGACCGCGGCCGATCCCCGCACCTCGCCGCCGGTCTGGATCGGGAAACCGGCCACCGCGGTACCGTCGTGATTGAAGGCGTGGAGCTTGCCGGTCTCGTCTCCGACGAGGATCTCGAGCCAGCCATCGCCATCCAGGTCGGCGATGGTCGGCGTGCTCTGCGTCGCCTGGGACGAGGTCGTGGCGAAGGTGACCGGGAAGCCGGGGAGCACCGTCCCGTCGCGCCGCCAGGCGTAGAGCTGACCGTCGGTGGCCGGGAAGATGACGTCCAGGTAGGTGTCGCCGTCGAGATCGGCCAGCACCGGTGACGGCAGGCGCGCATCCACGGTGAGCGCCGCCGCGCCCACCGGCCAGCCCGTCGCCGGGTCGGCATCGTGCTCCAGCACGTAGACCGAGCCGCCGCCTCGCTCGGCGGCGAAGACCACCTCGGCGAACCCGTCATGGTCGAGATCTCCGACGGCGGGGGAGGAGGAGACCGCCGACGGCGCCCCCGGCTCGCCGGTCAGGAACGGGAAGTGCGGCACGATCGTGGCGTCCGGATTGACCGCGTAGACCCGCCCCTGGTCGGTGTCCGACAGGTTGATGGTGAAGACGATCTCCAGCTCGGGGTCGCCGTCGAGGTCGGCGACGGCCGGCGAGCCGAAGTTGTACGAGGTGCCGAAGACGCGGTACAGGACGCCGTCGGTGGCCGGGTTCGCGTCGCCGTCGACGATCTCGGTGCCGTCGTGGTGCCAGCCGAAGAGCCGGCCGCCCTGACCGGCCCAGACCAGGATCTCGAGGTCGCCGTCCTGGTCGACATCGGCCATGACCGGCGAGGCCCAGTTGAAGTCGTCCATGACCCACTTCGGGAAGCCCGGAATGACCTGTCCCTGGTGGTTCCAGACGTAGAGCGAGTCGACGGAGAAGCCGACGTTCGCCACCTCCATGAAGCCGTCGCCGTCCATGTCGCCGACCGCCTGCGTGGCGGAGAAGCCGCGCGTGGCGTTGAATCCGCCGGCCGCGAACGGGCCGCTGGTGCGCGGGTCGTTGTCGCCGTCGACGACCTCGTAGCCCGAGCAGTGCCAGGCATACTGCATCTCGGCGCCGGCCAGGACCTCCATCTCCCAGTCGCCGTCCAGGTCGACGATGGTCGGCGAGGACGGGCTCTGCTGTCCGACCTCCTTGGGCCACGACGTCAGGAGCGACGGGTTGGTGGTGCCGGAGACGATGGTCGAGGGCGGCCCGGCGTTGGCCGAGGAGTCCCGGGCGACGATCTGGTAGTAGAAGCGCGTGAGCTCCGGCAGATCGCGATCCTCGAAGATCGAGCTGCCCAGGATCGGGTGGTCGTTGATGCGCGTGTACGGACCGAACGGGTCATCGGCGCGCACGATGTCGTAGCCGGCGAGGTCCGGATCGCGCGGCGGCTGCCAGTGCAGGGTGATGGTGCTCGGCGTGCCGAAGGTGCGGATCGAGTCGGCCGTGCCGGGCACGACGACGTCGACCAGCCAGACGACGTCGGCATAGGGCGGGGCGGTGATCGTGAGCTCGAGCAGCAGCTCGGCCGGGTCGACGGCCGGATCGAGGGTGAACTCGAAGCGGTCGCCGGCGGCGCTACCACCGGCCGGGATCGGCCCGAAGCTGGCCGTCGAGTCGCCGACCGACACGAGCGGGTGCGGTGCCTGCTCGAGGTCGAGCGCCCGCAGCAGCCCGCTGACCGCGGCCAGGTCCTGCTGCCCGCGGTTGGCGAGCGAGACCGTGTACCAGATCTCCTCGCCGCCCTCGACGAGACCGTTGCCGTTGCCGCGCGGCAGGTCGTCGTCGACGACGTGCTCGGCATGCTCGATGTACGGGCGGTGGATCGGCAACAGCACCACGTCGCTCCAGGCGCCCTCGGTGGCGGTGATGGCGAGCGCCAGCACCGGCTGGTAGGCGACCGGAGCGCCGGCGTCGATCTCGATGACGAAGCTCCCGCTGCCGCTCGAGGCACCACCCGACGCGATGGCTCCGTAGGAGACCGTGTCCCCGATCAGGGTCAGGGCGCCCTCCGGATCGTCGGCAGCGAGGACGGCGTTGACCGTGCTGGCGCCGGAGCCGCCGGAGTTGGTCAGGGTGACGACGAGCTCGATGGTCTCGCCGGCATCGGCGACGCCGTCGCCGTCGCCGCTCGAGGCGCCGTTCGAGTCGTCGTCGATCGTGATCGACTGGACGTGCGGGTAGGGGGCGGCGCCGGCCACGACCGGCAGCGTGACGTCGTAGGCGCGGTAGCGCGTGTGATGGACGGTGAGCGAGGCGTCGCCCGCCGTCTCGGGGCGGAAGGGGATCTCCACGTGGCCGCTGGCGTCGGTCGAGTCGGAGGCGAACGACTCGCCGGTCTTCCACAGGGTGACCGCGGCACCGGCCAGCGGCTCGCCGCCGCTGGCGACGTCGACCGCCAGGGACTCCTGGCCGAGCTCGAAGCTCGCGGCGTGGGTGACGTCGAGCGGCACGATCGGCGCGTGGTAGATGTCGAGCTCTGGATCGCCGAGCACGGTGATCGCGGTCAGGTTCCAGCGCGTGTTGCCGTCGTAGCCCGCCTGGATGGCGAGCGACGCGCGCGCCATGTCGGAGCACAGGCCGAAGGACGTGACCGAGTCGACGAAGGCGAGGTCGAACCAGGCGTTGGTGTAGGTCTCGGACGGTCCGGTGAAGGCCAGGCGCGAGGTGCCGAGGTAGCCGACCGCGCCGCCCACGGGGTTCTTGAGCCAGCGCTCGCCGATGGCGTTGAACTCGATCGAGGTCGAGCTGCAGTTGACCGCGAAGACCACCGAGTAGCGCGGTCCGTTCTGGAGCGCGTTGACGTCCTGGTTGTTGATGGTGCCGCTGGCCACCGACATCGTGTTGCGGTAACCGTGCCCGACGTGCAGCACCATGCCGAAGCCGGCCTCGATCGAGTCGATGGCGGCCTGCCTGGTGAGCTCGATCGAGCCCGGGTAGCTCGACGACTCCTCGAAGAGGCGCACGACGTGGAACCACGGCGGCAGGTAGGCGATCGCCTCCTCGGCCAGATCGGCGCCGTGGACCTGCGGGAAGAGGCGCTCGGCCAGCGCGACCAGGGAGGCCGGGTAGGGCGGCTGCTCGGGCGCCTCGGTCTCGTAGACGATCAGCTTGTCAACCGTGGTGCGCGCATCCTGGACGGTCGAGACCGGGATGCGACCGATCGAGACCTCGAAGAAGAGGTCGGCGTCGTCGGCCGGCCACGGGTTCGCGGGGTTGGCGCCCTCGCCGATCCGGTCGTCGCCGTCCAGGTTCCAGTTGCCCTCGAGACAGCCGTAGTACATGTCGCAGGGGATCGACTCGCGCTCGGGGACCTCGGTCTCGATGTAGCGCGGCGGGATCACGTCGGTGTCGCCGCCGAGGGTGACGAAGAGCGTGCCCCAGTTCTGGTAGGCGTCGCGGATGAAGAACCGGATGCGCTCGGCGCGGTCGATGCCCTCGGGATAGGTGGCGTCGATCCACTCGACGGTGCGGATGACGGCCTGCACGCCCTTCTTGTTCTTCCACTCGACGTACGGCTCGAAGTGCTCGGCGAGCATCTCGCTGGTGATGAGGACGTAGGCGACCGGGCTCCCGTCGAGCGACGGGCGGAAGGTGGGCTGGAAGGGGCCGTCACCGGCCGGACCGCTGCCGGCGCGGAGCAGGGAGGCGGCCGCGGCGCCTGCCAGCCCGCCATCGAGCCCGGCAAGGGCGCCGACGAAGCGGCGCTCGGTGACCGGATCGATGCGGTGGCGCTCGAGCGAGCGCGCGGACGGATCATCGGTCAGGGTGAGCTCGAGCTCGAGGCGGGTGGCGGCGAGCGTCCGCCCGGTCGCCGGCTCGTAGCGCAGCGGGTGGACGAGGAGCCCGGCGATCCGGCGTCCGCGCAGCGAGCCCTGCTGGCCGAGGGTGACCCAGGGGGTCGCGGGCGCGCCGGCAAGCACCCGGTTGCCGGGGTCGGTCGCCACCGTCTCGACCCCCACGACCTCGACCCCGGTCAGGCGCTGACCCTCCGGGAGCTCGACCCAGGCGATGTGGGTGGCCGGAGCGGCGGTCGCCATGCCGTCCACGTCCCTGCCGGCCAGGGAGATGGCGGCGTCGAGGTCGGTCGCGTCGAGAGCGACCGTGTGGCGCAGCGTCTGCGGCGCGGCGTCGGCGCTCCCCGGGGGGGCGAACAGCAGCAGGGCGGCGGGCAGGGCAACGAGCACAGCGAGACCGCGGGTGCGATGCATCGTGGGTCCTCCGAGAGCGCGGGCGAAGGCGCGGGCGAAGCGGCGGACGGGCCGGAACCCCCATCCACCCAGGAGTATACCAGGATCGCGAGGGGGCTGCGGTCTGCTACAGTACGACCAGCGGTCGCGGCGACGCCTGCCCGCCGGGGGAGGTCGTCGCGCCGGCCGCCGTGCCCGGCTCGACCGGGCGCCGGACCATCCCCCGAGTCTGGACCCGAGATGCCTCGCACCCATCCGCGCCGCGCCGCGGCGCTCGCCGCCACGCTGGTGCTCGTCCTGCTGGCCGGCCATGCAGGACTGCCGGCGGCGGCCGACGAGCGATCGTCCGGCTCGACCCATGGCGCCTCCACCGGGATCATCGCCGGCACCGTCGCGGACGCCGAGTCCGGGCGGTCGCTGGTCGCCGTCAACCTGACGCTCGACGGCACGACGCTCGGCGCCGCCACCGACACGCAGGGTCGCTTCCGGATCGTGGCGCCGCCCGGTCGCTACGACCTCGTGGCGCGCTCGATCGGCTACGCCGAGCAGTGGCGGTCCGCCATCGAGGTGCGCCCCGGCGAGACGACGCGCGTCGATCTGCGCCTCGTCCCCGGCGTCGATCTCGAGCTCGAGCCGATCGAGGTGTCGGGAGAGGCGGACCTGATCCAGCCCGAGTCGTCGTCGACGCGCCGCGTGATCCGTGGTCAGGACGTGCGCTCGATCCCGGTCGACGACATGCTGGATGCGATCGCCCTCAAGGCCGGCATCGTGTCGCAGGCCGGCGAGCTGCACGTGCGCGGCGGACGTTCCGGCGAGGTGCTCTACCAGCTGGACGGTCTCCCGGCGCGCGACCCACTCACCGCCACCACCTTTTCGGTGTCGACGATCGCGCTCGCCGAGAGCGAGGTCTTGACCGGCGGTCTGGATGCCGAGTATGGCAACGCCCAGTCGGGGATCGTCGAGATCAAGACCCGTGAGGGCGGCGATCGCTTCGCCGCCGAGGTGCGCTACGAGACCGACGACTTCGGCGCCCCCGATCGCACGTTTACCAACTACGACCGGCTGTCGGTCGGCTTCGGCGGACCGCTGGGGCTCCCGGGACTGACCTACTTCCTGACCTACGAGGGCACGTTCGATGACACCTATCTCAAGACCCGCGAGCGGCGGGGCTCCGGGACCTTCCTCGAGCTGATCAGTCTCGGGGACCGGCAGGAGAACCTGATCCGCACCACCGGCAAGCTGGCCTACCACGTGCCGGGCGGGCAGGACAAGTTCACGTTCGAGTACGTGCGCAACCGCGAGCTCGGGGACCGCTACGATCACGTCTGGAGCCGCGACGGCTACGTTCAGGTCATCGACGACATCGACTCCGAGGGCAACCCGATCACGCGCTACGGACCGTGGTCACCGTTCGCGCTCGACTCGACCTACGTACCCTACAACGCCGCCGCCCACACCCCCGACATCGACTCGCGGGTGTCGATCGCCAAGCTCGCCTGGACGCGACAGCTCGGGATCGACACCTCCTTCGACCTGCGGCTCGGTTACTTCCAGCTCGACGACGACGAGCGTGTCGCCGGCAAGGAGCCGGGCGAGTACGACACCATCTTTCCCGGTTTCTGGGAGGGCAACTTCGGCGAGGGGTTCTTCTACGCCACGCACGGCGACTATCCCTACCTGTCGAGCCGGGAGAGCCGCGTCTGGACGCTGCGGTGCGATGGCGTGCAGCGGCGCGGCACCCATGATCTCAAGGCCGGATTCCTGGTGTCGCACAACAGCCTCGACCTCCTGCAGCTCGACTTTCCGAACGAGACCAACGCCCAGGGCACCGCCGGGCGCTTCCGCTCCGAGCTCAGGATCCGCCAGCCGGAGGGCTCGTTCTACCTCCAGGATCGCTGGAAGTACGAGGGCATGGTGCTGAACCTGGGGTTGCGCTACGACTTCTTCTCGCTCGGCAACCAGTTCGACGCCGAGGAGGCCGACGCGCGGCTCCGCGACCAGTGGAGCCCGCGGCTGGGCATCGCCATCCCGGTCTCCGATCGCGACGCCATGAGCTTCCACTACGGTCGCTACTTTCAGGTCCCCGACCGGCGCTTCATCTTCGAGGAACGTGACTCGAACGTGCGCGTGCGCGGCAACCTGAACCTCGAGCCGGAGGTCACGGTCTCCTACCAGGCGTCGTACCAGCACCTCCTGACGCGGGACGCGGCGGTGACGGCGACCCTGTTCTTCAAGGACATCTTCGGGCTGGTGACGACCGAGCGCCGCGAGATCGAGGGGTACGTCGATCTGGTCGACGTCTACACCAACCAGGACTTCGCCTCGTCACAGGGGCTGGAGCTGTCGCTCCGCAAGCGCACCGGCGCCCCCTTCTGGGGCGAGCTCTCCTACACGTTGAGCCGCGCGACGGGCGTGGCGTCGAGCGTCGAGGAGCGTCTCGAGGGACAGGAGGTCGAGACCGCCCGCGCCGAGGAGGAGCGACCGCTCGACTGGGACCAGCGCCACACCATGAGCGCGACGCTGCACCTCGGCTACCCGAACGACTGGGTGTCGACGGTGGTGGCGACCTACGGCTCCGGGCTGCCCTACACGCCGATCCGGATCGGCGAGCGCACGAGCCGCACGGCCGACCAGATCAACTCCGAGCGGTTGCCGCCGATCTTCCGGGTCGACGCCGAGTTCACCAAGTACGTGCATGTCTGGGGACAGCAGTTCCAGATCTCGGTGCGCGGCTTCAACATCCTCGACTCCAAGGACATCGCCGAGCTGGCGCCCGACATCTCACCGCACGCCTACGTCGACGAGGACGACTACATCATCTACTACACCGAGACCGGACAGGCCGGGGGCGCGGCCATCGACGTCGACGACGAGGGCGGCACCCTCTTCGTGCCGCTCCACGACCCGCGCGTCTGGCAGCGCGGCCGCGTGGTGCGGGTCGGCGTGCAGTGGAGCCTGTAGGGGGAGTGGGCGCGGCGGGGCGGCGGGTACCGGGGCGCGGGCTCGGCCAGCCGTGCGCGCCGGGGGACGCCGGTCGTCGCGTGATGCGCCCGGGGCGTCGGCGCGCCCGGAACTCGCCGCGCCCCGGTACCCGCCGCCCCGCCGCGCCGCGAGCTCCTGAAGATGGCGCGGGCTGGCCAGCCGTGCCGCGGCCCCGGGAAGCGGGTGTGGCGGGTGTGGTAAGGTGCGGCTCCCCCGGGGCGATGTGGTGAGAGGGGAGGCAGGCATGCAGTTCGATCTGAGGGACAAGACGGCGCTGGTGACGGGCGGCTCGCGGGGCATCGGGCGCGCGATCGCCATCCGCCTGGCCGAGCACGGCGCCCGCGTCGCGATCAACTACGTGCGCAACTCGAAGGCGGCGAACGAGACCGCGGAGCTGATCCGCGCCGCGGGGGGCGAGGCGCTGACCATCCGCGCCAACGTCGGGCAGCACGAGAAGATCGAGGAGCTCTTCGCGACGCTCCGGCGCGCGTGGGGGGATCGCCTCGACATCCTGATCTCGAACGCTGCCTCGGGCGTCATCAAGCCGGCCATGGAGCTGACCTGGCATCACTGGGACTGGACCATGAGCATCAACGCCGCCACGCTGCTGCCGCTGACGCAGCAGGCGCGGCCGCTGATGCCGAGCGGCGGCTGCATCGTCGCCGTCAGCTCGCTCGGTGCTCTACGTGCGATCCCGATGTATGCCGCGGTCGGGGCGAGCAAGGCGGCGCTCGAGTCGCTGGTCCGTCACCTGGCCGTGGAGCTGGCCGGCGAGGGGATCCGGGTCAACGCGGTGAGCGCCGGCGTCGTCGACACCGACGCCCTCAAGCACTTCCCGCACCGCGACGACATCATCGGCAACTCCACGGTGAAGACCCCGGCGGGACGCCTCACCACCCCCGAGGACGTCGCCGACGTGGCGCTCTTCCTGGTCAGTCCGCTGGCGGCGATGGTCGTCGGGCAGACGGTGACCGTCGACGGCGGCTACAGCGTCATCGCGTAGAGCGGCACCGCGTCCGGCCGATGCGTCGTCGCATCGCGGCAGCCTGCCGCGCCGTTCCGGTGGCTCGAATCGCGCACCGGCCCGGTTCGGCACGATCCCGGCCGGCCTCCGATGCGACTGCTGCCCGCCCTCTGCCTGCTGCTCTGCTTCACCCCTGTCGCCGGCGCCGCGACCTACCTCGTCCGCCCCGACGGCAGCGGCCTGGTCGGTGCCCTGCCCGTGGGGTGCGGGGTCATCGCGGCGACACCGACCACGTGGGGCGCCATCAGAGCATCGTTCCGGCGAAGCTCGCCTTGATCGCTCCCCAGGTCGTCGCGTCGATCGCCACCGGACCGCAGCCGACGCCGAGGGCACCGATCAGGTCGCAGGCGGCCGGCGTGTGCGCGGCCGCGCACGGCGACGACTGGCGGATCGTGAAGTCGAGTCCCGGTGAGTCGCAGAACTCCGGGTCGGCGCTGAAGTTGTGCGTGCCCGGGAAGCCGCCGTCGAAGTTCACGCCGGCGCTCTGCCAGACGTCGCAGCAGTCGCAGTAGGTGGTCGACGAGCAGAAGAGACCGTTGCCCGTCGCACCGCTGACGATGTTGCGCTCGACGAAGCCCGCGTCGGAGACCAGCGCCACGGTGTAGCCGTCCGGACCGGTCACGTTGTCCGAGAAGGTGCAGGACTCGATCAGCGCATAGGCGCCGACGACGATGACGCCGCTTCCCGCATGGCCAGTGCTCGTGGCCTGGTTGAGCGCGAAGACGCAGCGGCGGACGACGACGTTGGAGGAGGTGGCCACGCAGACTCCGGCGCCCTCGTGGGCCTGGTTGTCGTAGAACGCCGAATCCTCGATGGTCACCGTGCCGTGCCAGGCATAGATGCCGCCACCGTCGCCCGACGGATGGCGGATCTCGTTCTGCGTGAACGTGCAGCCGAGGACGGTCGGTGCGGCGCCGATGGCGGCCAGGCCGCCGCCAACGCCATATGCCGAGTTGCCCTCGAAGCAACAGTCGGCGAAGACCGGTGCGGCGTCCCCCCGGCACAGCACGGCGCCGCCCATGTCGTCGGGATAGGGGCTCGTCACCCAGCCGCCCCGCAGCGTGAAGCCCTCGATGCGCGTGGTGGCCGGCTCACCGCTGTGGAACTCGAAGCAGCGATGCGGATCGGTCTCTGAGCCGCCGGCGTCGAGCACCGTGACCGCGGCACCGGCCTCGGAGCGGATCACGATCCCTTTGCCCTCGGTGTCGACGTCCCGGTTGCCGGGCCCCGTGTAGACGCCAGGCGCCACCAGCACGGTGTCTCCCGGCAGGGCGACGTCGATGGCGGCCTGCACGGTCGGCTGGTCGGACGGGACGTGAATGGTGGCGGCGCCGGCGGGGAGGCCGGTGCCGAGGAGGAGCAGCGCGAGCAGGGCGGGCAGGCCTCGTACGGCGCCGGGGGCCGGGACCGGGGGGGCAACGGCCATGGTGGGCCTCCTTGCTGGGCGGCGGGGCGGCGCGTCAGCCGGGCGGCGGGCGCGGGGCCGCGCCACGCCCTCAGGATATCACGCCATGTTCCCGGAGGGCGTCCTCGAACTGGGTCCAGCGCTGCTCGAGCGTCCCCGTGTAGCCGATCGAGAAGCGCACGTAACCCGGCGAGATCTCGGCCGTCGCCTTGTCCTCGTCCGACAGTTCGCTCGAGGTCGTCGATCCGGAGCATGACATCAGCGTCTCGAAGTAGCCTAGGCTGACGGCGATGAATCCGAAGCGGTCCTTGACCTGCAGGGTGTCGAGAACGGCGTCGGCGAGCTCCTCCGATCCGAAGTCGACCCCGAACAGTCCGCCGTGGCCGAAGGCCGGGTTCACCAGCTCGCGGAGCAGCGCGTGCTGCGGATGGGACGGCAACCCCGGGTAGAAGACCTTGACGCCGAGCTGCTCGAGCCGCTCGGCGAAGACCTGCGCGCGCCGGCTGTGCTCGACCATGCGCAGCCCGAGATGCGGGATCCGCAAGGTGATCTGGAAGGCCATGCGTGGATCCATCGTCGGCCCGAGGATCATGAGCGAGCCGTCGTGCAGGTCCATGAGGCTCGAGATGAACTGGCGCGAGCCGCAGATGGCGCCACCGATGATGTCGGACGCGCCGTTCACGAACTTGGTGAGGCTGTGCACGATGACGTCGGCGCCCAGCCGGGCGGGCGAGATGATGAGCGGCGTGAAGGTGTTGTCGACCACGAGCAGCGCCCCGTGCCGGTGGGCGATCTCGGCGAGCCGCGGGATGTCGGCCACGATCAGGGTCGGGTTGGCGATCGACTCGACGTACAGCATGCGCGTCCGGTCGTTGAACGCCGCCTCGACCCGTTCGTGATCACGGATGTCGACGAAGCTCGTCTGGATGCCGGTGCGCGGTGGCAGGTAATCGCGCAGCAGCGCGAAGCTTCCACCGTAGATCGTGTTGGAGGCGACGACATGGTCGCCCTGGTCGCAGATCTGCAGCACGGTCGATGAGATCGCCCCCATGCCGCTCGACGCGCAGTAGGCGAACTCGGTGCCCTCGAGGGCGGCGAGCTGCTGTCCCAGCACGTAGACCGTCGGGTTGAAGTGTCGGCCGTAGAGGTAGCACCCTTCCTCGGGGCCGCGCTCACCGTGGAAAATGTCCGGCATCGTGTCGGCCTGCATGACGGTGAACGTCGTCGAGGACTCGATCGACATGTTGACTCCGCCGTGCTCGCCGAACTCGTGACGCAGGTTGGCCAGCGACTCGATGGGATCGAACGTGCTCATGGTGACTCCTCGGTGGCCCGTCGGGCGAGCAGCGCCAGGGTGGCGCCGGAAAGCGGCACCGGGCCGTCGTCGACGTGCGACACGCGAACGCACGGGTTCCAGGTCGCGCCGCGCGACGCCTGCCGGACCCTGCAATGGGTGGCGTCGAGCGGTGCGAAGAGGTGGCGGCGGGTGAGGGCGTGACACCGGGCGGCCGTCCCGCGGGCGACGTGGCCGGCACCGGCCTGGCCAGGGCGCGCGCGGGGCGGGTCGGGCGCGTCGGCGCCGCCGGCGGTCAGCGAGGCCACGCGGACCGAGACAGCGCCGGCAGCGACGGCAGCGCCGGGGACCGGGCGGACGGCGCTCCGCAGAGCGGCCGCGGTGGTGACACGGGCGGCGAGGCGCATGGGGGGCTCCAGTTCGTGTGATGGTCGGCGCCCGCGAGTATACGCGATCCGGGCGGTGGCCTGCGGCCGCTCCGGCCGCCATCGGCGCCTTGCGGGCGGCGACCGATTTTCGCAACACGCGGCGACGCATCTCCGTGTCATGATGTAGATTCCATGGGCCGCCCGGCCCTGTTGCGTGACCCCAGCACCTCGGAGAGCGTCATGCGAGACTGGACCCGACGGCAGTTCCTGGTGGGAACTGCAAGCGGCCTCGGCGTCCTCGCCGTGCCCGCGTTCCTCGTTCGCACGCGCCTCGCGCGCGGCTCGCCGCTGCCCGTCCCACCCACCACGGTCGCATCGGCGGCCGCGGACCTCGATGCGACCTACTTCGCGACGGAGTTCGGGGTCGACGGCGCGACCATCGGTCGCGTCATGCGGGCCGCGCTCACCAGCGGCGGTGATTTCGCCGATCTCTACTTCCAGCACCGGTTGTCGAGCTCGCTGGCGCTCGAGGATGGACGAATTCACCGGGCCTCGACCACCGTCGATCTCGGCGTCGGGATACGCGTGGTGGTCGGCGAGCAGACCGGCTATGCCTACACCGAGGAGTTCGACGAGACCAGCATGAAGCGCGCGGCGGCGACTGCCGCCTCGATCGCGCGCAGCGCGCGGTCGATCGCCCCCGAGAGCTACGCGATCGCCGGCCATCCGCAGTACTACCCGATCGAGACCGCGTGGACGGAGGTCGGCGTCGATCGCAAGATCCCGCTGCTCGAGACGCTCGATCGGGACATCGCACGGCGTGATCCACGGATCAGCAAGGCCTCGATCTTCTTCGCCGACTCCACCAGCCGGATCATGGTGGTGACCTCCGACGGTCTGGCCGTGGAGGACGATCAGCCCTCGGGCTACCTGCGGGCCACGGTGGTGGCGGAGCAGGATGGTCGCCGCGAGCGCAACGGCTTCGCCATCTCGGGTCGTCGCGACGTCCACAGCTTCGGGGCCGACACGCTCGACGAGATCGCGCGCACGGCGGTCGAACGTACGTTGCTCCTGTTCGAGGCCGTGCAACCACCGGCGGGGGAGATGCCGGTCGTACTGGGTCCCGGCGAGTCCGGGGTGCTGCTGCACGAGGCGATCGGTCACGGCATGGAGGCGGACTTCAATCGCAAGCAGATCTCGATCTACGCCGACATGATCGGGCGGCCGATCGCCGGCGAGCAGGTGACGATCATCGACGACGGGACGGTCGCCAACGCGCGCGGATCGATCAACGTCGACGACGAGGGCGAGCCGGGCCAACGCACCGTGCTGGTCGAAAACGGCATCCTTCGCACCTACCTGCACGACCGGATCAGCGCCGGCCACTACCGCGTGCCGCGCACCGGCAGCGGGCGCCGCGAGTCGTTCCGGTACCCGCCGCTGCCACGCATGCGCACGACGTACATGACGGACGGGCCGCACGATCCCGAGGAGATCATCCGCTCGGTCAAGAAGGGGGTCTACGCCGCCAACTTCACCAACGGGCAGGTGCAGATCGGGGCCGGCGACTTCAGCTTCTACGTGAGCTCAGGATTCCTGATCGAGGACGGCAGGCTGACCGCTCCGGTCAAGGACATCAACATGATCGGCAACGGCCCGAACGTGCTCGAGAACGTGTCGATGGTCGGTGACGACATGGCGCTGTCGCGCGGCGGATGGAATTGCGGCAAGGGCGGCCAGTCGGTGCCGGTCAGCCTCGGGCAGCCGACGATCCGGGTCGACTCCGGTGTGACCATCGGCGGGATCGAGCAGGGCTAGGCGGAGGAACGTGCGACGACACGGTGCGCCGAGACGTCCGGCGCGGGTGACCGTGCGTGGCGGACGGGGCACGACCGGTTCGACAGGGGACGACGACGATGGCGAGCACTCATCAGATGAACAGCGAGGAGATGATCCGTCTCGCGGCGCGGGCGTGCGAGCGCGCCCGCCAGGCGGGTGCCGGCGACGCGCGGGCGGTGGTGGCCCGGGGGCGGGTGTCGCAGCTCGAGTACCGGGACCGGAAGGTCGACACCCTCAAGGAGTCGACCGAGAAGGGTCTGGACCTGACCGTCTACATCGACGGCAAGTACTCGACGAACTCCACCAACGACCTGCGCGAGGAGGCCGTCGACACGTTCATCCGCGAGTCGGTGGCGATGACCCGCTATCTCGGCCAGGATCCGCACCGTCACCTGCCCGACCCGGAGCGCTATGCGGGACGGCGCGAGGTCGATCTCGAGCTCTACGATGACAGCTGCGACGCGGTGCAGGCGGACAGCAGACACGCGATGGCGCGGGAGATCGAGTCGGCGGCGCTCGAGCGGGGTGGCGACGGCATCATCTCGGTCAGCGCCTACTGCGGCGACGTGAGCTACGAATCGGCGATGGTCGCCTCGAACGGGTTCCAGGGCAGCACGCGCCGGACCTATTTCTGGTGCGGTGCCGAGGCGACCGCCTCGGACGAAGGTGACCGCCGTCCGGAGGGTAGCTGGGCCGAGAGTTGCCGGCATCGCGCCGACCTCGAGCAGCCGGCGACGATCGGGCGGCGCGCCGTCGAGCGGGCCCTCCAGAGAGTCGGCGCCGAGCGGATCCCGACCGCGGAGCTGCCGGTGATCGTCGAGAACCGGGCGGCGCTGCGGCTGGCCCGCTACCTGCGGGAAGCCTTCGACGGGCGCGCGCTGCAGCAGCGCATGTCCTACCTGGACGGCAAGCAGGGCGAGGTGATCATGGCGCCGGCGTTGTCGGTGGTCGACGATCCATTCGTCAAGCGCGGCCAGGGCTCCCGTCTCTACGATGACGAGGGAATGAGCTCGCGACGCATCCCGCTCGTCGAGCGTGGACGGCTCCGGAACTTCTACATCGACACCTACTATGCCGGCAAGCTCGGTGTCGAACCGACGACCGGCAACGCGTCGAACGTCGTGTTCGAGTGGCACGGTGACGTTTCACCGCGCTCGATCGAGGCCTGGATGCGCGAGCTCGGGCGGGGCATCCTGGTGAGCGAGTTCATCGGCGGCAACTCGAACAGCGCCACGGGCGACTTCTCCACCGGCGTGACCGGCTTCCTGTTCGAGGACGGTGCGATCGCGCGACCGGTCAGCGGACTCAACCTGGCCAACAATCACGCGGAGTTCTGGCAGCGGCTGGCCGGCATCGGTGATGACCCGTATCCCTTCAGCAGCGTCCGGATTCCCAGCCTGGTGTTCGAGCCGATGGTGGTGGCCGGGGCGTCGTGACGCCGGACGGCGCGAGGGCCGCCGCTTGACAGCGTCCGCATGCATCCGGACAATGGAGTCGCGCCTCGCGATGTCGCGGGAGTCGCGCCTCGCGATGTCGCGGGACTCGCGCCTCGCGACGTCGCGGGGTGCTCCTCGGTCCGGCGCGCCGGAGGCAGGGGGCCCACCGCGCCTGGTGCTCGGACGGCCGTGGCCGAATCCGTTCTCCGCCACCACGTCGACGTCGACCGACCTCGAGCTGCGCGGGGCGGCCGGGCCGTCGCCCGTCGCCGGAGTCTATGATCCCCGTGGACGCCTGGTCAGGAAGCTCGAGGTTCTGACGCTCCTCGATGCTGGTTCACGGGGCGCCACCCGGTTCCGCGGCCAGGTCCGCTGGGACGGATGTGACGCGCGGGGAGACCTCGTGCCGTCCGGCGTCTACTTCGTGCGCGTCGAGGCCGGCCAACACGCCGTCGCCCGGCGCGTCGTGCTGACCCGATAACCGCCGCCGCGTGGAACCCCGAACGGCAGGCGCCGCGCGGCGCGGCGGGCCGCACGCACCGCCACGTCAGCGGCGCCGGTCGGCAGGCACGCCGCTTGCTCTACCGAACGACCATGCTCTTCGATCCGAGCTCCTGGACCCTCAGCGCCGTCGTCGGGGCGTTCGCCGTGTCCGCCGTCGTCATCGGTCTCGGCGGGACCGTGATGGCCCGTCTGGCGGATCGCCTGGCCGATCTCACCGGGATCGGCGAGGCGATCTTCGGAGCGGTGCTGCTCGGTGGCGCGACCTCGCTGCCGGGCATCGTGACCTCCGTCGTCGCCGCGATCGAGGGCCACCCGCAGCTCGCCTTCAGCAACGCCGTCGGCGGGATCGCCGCCCAGACCACGTTCCTCGCCGTTGCCGACATCGCCTACCGTCGCGCCAATCTCGAGCATGCGGCGGCCTCGATGGAGAACCTCATGCACGGGGCGCTGCTGACGGTCCTCCTCTCCTTGCCGCTCCTGGCGATGAGCGGACCGGACCTCACGGTCGCCCGGGTGCACCCGGTCTCTCCGCTGCTCGTCATCGCCTACCTGGCCGGCATGCGGCTGGTGTCCCGCACCCGGCAGGCGCCGCTCTGGCAGCCGCGCCTCACGGCCGCCACGGTGACCGATATCCCCCGCGAGCGGCCGGCCGACCTGACGCCTCGCGAGATTGCCGGGGTGTGGATCGGGTTCGGGGTCCTGGCCTCGGTGGTCGGTGCGGCCGGGATCGTCGTGGCGCAGAGCGGGATCGCGATCGCCGCCCGGACCGGTCTCTCCGAGACGTTCGTCGGTGGCGTGTTCACCGCCGTCGTGACCTCGCTACCGGAGCTCGTGGTGTCGATCGCGGCCGTGCGCCGTGGGGCGCTCACCCTGGCCGTCGGCGGGATCATCGGCGGCAACAGCTTCGACGTGCTCTTCCTGGCGTTCGCCGACGTGGCCTACCGCCGCGGCTCGCTGTATCACGCCGTCACCGACCGACACGTGTTCGTCATCGCCCTGACGCTGCTGCTGAACGCGATCCTGCTGCTCGGATTGCTACGGCGCGAGAAGAGTGGCATCGGCAACATCGGCTTCGAGAGCGTCCTGGTCCTCGTGGTCTACGTGGCCGGCTTCGCGTTGCTGGCATGGCAGGGATGACGCTGTCCGGCATGCGCCCGGTGGCGGCGTGGCGACCGCCGAACAAGCCGAACCACCGGTAGCACGCCGGCCGTGGGGCAGCCGGCTAGCGCTGGCCCCGGCGCTTGCGCGCGCCGCCGCCACTGCCACCGAAGAACGCCATGACTCCCAGCAGGTAACCCAGATCGTAGAGGTGGCCGTTGTTGTGCGCCGCGTAGATCCCGACACCGTCATTGAAGAGCGAGATGATGAAGGTGAAGAGCAGGATGAACCCGTGCCACAGGCCGAGCCAGAAGCCGGCAGGGACGCCGGTGCCGCCGGTGGTCCCGGCGGGCGGATTGGCGTCGGGCGCACAGCCGGCCACGATCAGCGGCGCCAGGACGAGGACGGTGCACAGGAGGTGCTTCAGGATCCTGGAGCCGGTCGCCCCCGGCGGCGTCTCCGGAGCTCCCGGGTGGCTTGGTCGCATGGTCTTCGAGACCTCGCTTCGAGGCAGGGATCGGAGGCGGCATCGCGTGCAGGTCGAGCAAAGACCATCCTGCCGACCATTGCAAGGGCCGATGTGTTCGACCGGTGGAGCAGCTGGCGGTGCGCTGGTCGATGCGTGATGAGCGCCACGTCTGAAGGCCGCCGGGCGACGGGGCGGGCGGCGCACGCTGGATCACGCGCGCACCGTGCCGAGCCCTCCATCCACCCCGAACACCTGTCCGGTCGTCCAGTCGCTGGCGGGGCCGAGCAGCCAGGCGATCATCGCGGCGACGTCGCGCGGCTCGCCGAGGCGGCCCAGCGCGTGCATCGCCAGCGACGCCTTCTCGCCGGATGGGCGTTCGGTGATCCGGCGCGACATCGGCGTGCGGATCAGCCCCGGGGCGACGACGTTGACGCGCACGCCCCGGCCGGCGTAGGAGGCCGCGGCGGCCCGCGCCAGGCCGATGACGCCGGCCTTGGCGGCGGCGATCGCCTCGTGGTTGGGGAGGCCGATGCGGGCGGCGGCCGAGGCGACGAGCACGATCGAGCCGCCGTGGCGTCGCATCGCCGGGGCGGCAGCACGCACGGTCGCGAAGGCCGAGCCCAGGTTGACGTCGAGCGTCGTGCGCCACTCATGCTCGGTCGTCAGGTGTGCCGGCTTGAGGAGCAGCGAGCCGACGCAGTTGGCGATGCCGTCGAGCCGGCCGAAGCGCTCGGCGGCCTGCGCGACGCACGCCGCCACGTCGTCGGGGCGCGTCGCGTCGATGAGCCGGTGCTCGGCGTCGAGCGCCCCGGCCAGCGTCTCGAGTCGCTCCGCGTCGCGTCCGGCCACGAGCAGGCGAGCGCCGTCGCGCGCCAGC